>JACRBM010000083.1 GCA_016219275.1 Chloroflexota bacterium | reverse complement strand
CGGGTGCGCACGCATCGCCGTCGGTTTCGGATGCACACACGCTCCGTCAAACAATCCAACGCTCAACTCAAGGATTTGGTGCGTCGTTGGAAAATGCTCCCGGCGGACAACGCGCCCAAGTGAGTTTTGCGGTATTGCCAAAAAACCGATCACCATGGAGCGTTTTCGGACACTGACTTGTTCAAGTGGCGCACTTCTCAGAGACATTTCGGCTTGGCAAGTATTTATCACGTTGCGGATTGAAAGGACCAGAATTACATTTGAATATCGCTGTCCTCAGCCAGAGTACTTGCCATTTCCAATCGCAAGAGCACTTCGCTTGAAGATCCGGGGTAGATTGGCTCCTACAGATCAATGGCATGTAGGAGTCTAGCGGCGAACCGACAGCGCTGATGCGTGTAGGTTCCAGCTTTAGTCAGCCGCCACACTGACAAGAAACAATAGCGATCGTGACCGACAGATCATCGCGATAGATTGGATGATTTTGACCGACAGTACATCGTTTGGTAGAGACCGACAATATCGTTTTTCTCGCTGGAAAACGGAGGTTTTCGTCCTGATGCTAGTCACAGAGCTACACGATGATCTGTCGGGTTGGAACGCTCAAATATTCACGATGTTCTATCGGTGTGAGTGCGCGAAAACTACACGATGATCTGGCGGAAAAGACTACACGATGTACTGTCGGTTCGCCGCTAGCCGGTTACCGCCAAAGGGAAGAATATGGAAATAGATTTGATGTTCACAGGGTCTGACGATATCCTCAACAAATGCCGACAGTCCCGACGCGAGATCGTGGAATTGGTTTCGGCGGTTGTAAGCAAAAATGACTATGGAACTACAATCAGGTTCTTGGGTGTCAATGTGATTTTTCAGGACATAAAGTTGATTGAACCCGGCGTCCGCTTGTTTCGGAAGCGAAAAGAAATTGACGTTGAGGTTGAACTACGTATGGATTGGGTAAGGAACGCCAACGTTATTGATATTAAACTTACTCTGCTACAGTGCCTAATCAATGCCGCAAAAATCGCCAAATCACGCATGACGAGAAAAGATGACCACTTCGAATCCGACAAGCTTGTTGATGATTTGAGGGCGATCGCAAGTGTGTTGGAAAAGAATGTTTCTGATACGACACTTGGCGTGTGTGTGACCGATCCGCTACCAAGTTCAAGAGTGTCCCAAAAGGATTATCAAGCGCACCAATATCAATTGGTGCTTCAGATTCCAGAGGATGCAGTCTCTGCTGATACGGCGTTTGCTCTGGAGGAGGAACTAGGCCGTGGACTAAGTGGTGAGCATGAAATGGATGGCAATGACATCGGCTCAGGAACAATAAACTATTTTATCCATACACCAAATCCTATTCTGGCTTTTCGGCAAATCAAAAGTATCTTCGCCTTGAAAGGGCTACTACCACATTTACGAGTAGCGTATCGAGATCTGGAGGATGACGATTTTGAGAATCTTTGGCCCGAGAATGACAAGCGACCTTTCAAATACTTCTACCGTTGAGTGGCGCGTGTGTCAAGAAACCGGTGAGCGGCACGCCCACCTACTACGGGGAATTACAACGGACAAGTGCGGAAAGCAACGGACACGGCACGTCCCAGGGTTTGTCCGTTGTTCGCTCTGATCAAAAAGGACTTGCCATCCCAGCAAGTCCTTTTTCTCATCGCGTTTTTTTAGGTGCGGGCAGGCATTGGACGTTTATCTCGTGGATTTACCAAGAGACGGCATACATTGACAACTACGTCGAACTGTCCCAGGGAACCTTGGTGTACGCCAAGAACACGTACTTGGTGCGCGCCGATAAGCCAAATGCTCGCGCAACTGAACCCGTCATGGAACTGGATGGTCTCACCCGATTGGCGGCGATTGACTACGGGTTGCGCGCCAAAATAATAGTACTTGGTCGTCGTGGTGGGTGGCGCTTGCAGTACGTTTACTGTACGTGAACTAGGCGTATCTGTCAACGTGTGGCGATGAAAAACGCGAGCGGTGTCACCTACCTGCACGGCGACCATCTTGGCAGTACGAGCGCGACCAGCGGCGCGCAACCAGGTCCGCAAACCTACTATCCGTATGGTGGCGTGCGAAACGGTTCGTTACCAACCGATTACATGTTTACTGGGCAGATCGCCGTACTTGATCTCGATCAGCGGTACCTTGCCGGAATCCCGAACGGAACCATCGTATCAGGTGCGCTGAGAACCAATCCACCGCAACCGATCATCGCGGCAGTCTCTTTTGCAACCGCGTCAACCACGTATGGCGACGCGTGTATGTTCTACGAAGGCATCCCGCAATAACGCGTCTCAACCAATCAAGTTCATCTATGGGCACGTGAGTTGCAACTCGTTGAGGGCAAGCTGAGTGCATTTTTCTAGTTTCACGAAGCGTTTCTTGATGATGTGGCGTGGGCATCCGTTGGCAGCGGTCAAGGCGGTGATGACTTCTGATCGCTGTCCTTTGGGACGCAAACCGTTTTTGCGGTGAACACGTTTGTGCGGCTCGTCGTATTCGTCAACGCCTGCCCCACAATCTCGGGTGACGTTGTGGTGCAGTTGGTCGAGCATCTCGTCGGCGGTTGGATGCACCGCGTTTTTATCACGTCCCAGTTTCGCGAGTTGGCGCTTGATTTGCTCGACAAGTTCGTAGGTGTTGAACGAGAGGGTATCATCGCGCACGTGGCTTGGGGCTGGAAAATGCTCGACCTTGTATTCATCCAGATCGGCGAAGGTGAGTCGTCGGCGTTCGCGTTTGAATTGGTCGAGTTGATTCCAGATGGCTCGTTGGTAAACAAAGCCGGGCAAAGTGCAGTTGCCCGTGTACTGCTGAAATGCCTCGATCAAGGCGTCGTGCAAAAGATCGTCGGCATCGGCGTTCCAATCTTTCGCGGCAACGAGGCGTTTCACCATTCGGCGAAGCATGGCATAGTCCTCACTCGAAAGGTGATGCAGTCGGTCAAGTCTGGCTTGACGTTCTGCATCGGTTTGGATTACAATACTGTCGCACATGGGAAGGATACTCCTGTGTGTAATTGCCTCGCCGGTGTTAGCGCACCGACGAGGTATTTTTTTGATTTGACGACTGCTTGATGCTTTCCCAGGTCTGTCATCGTCTCAGGGACACGTCATTAACCGAGGGACAAGTCCACCTCGGACCTGAGCGACTCGCTGTGCTTTCTGGTAGTGGCGTTTGCGATCTCAAGCGGGATGCCCACGCAGTACGGATGACCGATGCGTGGATACGAGTGTCTGTGTCTGTGAGCGTGCTCGACTGTTTACCGCGCCCCTGCCGCTTGCGCGGACGCAGACCGGATAGCCCGTAAGCCAACTGTCCCAATTCCCCGATCCGTCCAGGGTGCTTATTTCAGCACAGGCAATTTGTTAAAGTGCAATTGGAAGTTCGCACAGGGGTCAAGGGCGGACGCGCCCGAAAAGAAGCAGGCGAACTGAAAAATAAAACACGCCAAGTGAAAAATCACCTGGCGCGTCCGTTCATCGGAGCGAAGCGGAGACCCTTGACCCCTGTGCGATAATTGCGGTTACTTTAACAGATGCCCGTGCTGAAAGCACCTCGACGGCGCGGGATAGGACAGTAGCCTACGGGCACGGTCAAGCAACCGCGTGGGGGCTTGGGTGCATCAACGGAGAAACAAGGCAAGAGGAAAAGTAAAGAGAGAGTGTCGAGAGAGAAAAGAAAAAACCCTACGGGGTTTGTCTTTTCTCTTTCGACGTTCCACCAGTGGAAAGTAATCAGAACAATGCGCTCGCCGACATGACACGAAAGCCCGCACCGTCCACCTTAAAAGAAATGAACAACACAAACACAGCGACAGCACGACAGCATTTATTCGGGGTGAAGATAAACCGCGAGAGAGAAGAACCTGTGGGGCGCGAAGAACTAGGGAGCGCGAGGGAATGCCCCCGCAGAAAGGGGTGCGTGAACCCCGCAAAAAAGTGATGAGAACATCGCGCGGAGCGCGTCCTTACACTTTTTTTCGGTGGTTCACGCCGGGGAAAGCCGTTTCCCCGTGCAAAAGAAAAAAACGCGCTCGATACAGAAATGTTTCGAGCGCCGAAAAGCCATTCTTTCAGGGCATCGGCTGGCAGGGGAATCAGTCCGATTCTGTTGCTTTGAGCACTGCGATCACTTGACCGATTATATCAATTTCGGTTGATGCAAATGGAATTGACCCGTGAGATTCGGTACTTTCCGGTTCCAGCGATTCGTTGGGGCGAACTCCACGAAACCGTTTAACTGTACCAAATCGTTCACCATCCTTGATCACAGCGGCTACGACAATGTCCCCGTTCGAAGGTTGATATTTGAGATCACGCAATTGCCGGAATAAAACATAATCGCCTGATTCGATGCTAGCCAGATTCATGCTATTGCCTACAACTTTGGAAATGCCATATAGATAGCCACGTGACAACCGGATCATAGAGTCTGATCCAAGAAGGTTGACCAATTTATGTGGCTGGTTCTTGATCAACAAATGATCGAACTCGGCAAAATCTAGAATACTACTATCATCGGATATCCATAACCCATTTCCTGCTGCAATATCGGCGTAAATCGGAAAAACTGACACGTGGGTTTCCCCGAGATCCCAAACCCGTTTGGGTTTGTTAGTCTTTGTTTTGCGTCCTGTCTCACCAACCTCTTTTGGAGGTTCAGACACGGAGCTTGATGCGACACTAGCTCCCATGCGTGACACAACGGAATCTATTTGTGATTCAAGTTGTTCGATTTGATTTTGGAATTTTTGATAACGGCGCTTGTTTCCCAAACGTCCGGCTTCACGGACAAGTTCTCGCCACAGAGTCAATACAAAATTGTATTCGCGCCAGGCGTCTGCCAATCGGCTATTTTGTTCGTGCCAGGTTGCTAAGCGATGCGAAACCACACCCAGATTGTACTGCGACAAAGCTTCGAATAAAAAGCGGGCTTGATCGTAATGGGTTTGGCAGTTCGCATCATTTGCCAAGCGTCCCAGATCGCCCAAGCATAGCGCTGCTTCCGCTTGTACGCGGCGCGCATCCGGCACGCGAGCATGCATTGCCCAATCTCGCGCTTGCTCGTAAAGTGCTCGTGCTTGGGCATGATTGCCAAGAACGATATGCATTCGTCCTTGGTCAAGCAAGCGAAAGTTGTCTTTGGCGATCATATCGCCGCGATCAATCTCGAATGACAGAACCCAACTTTGCCATACTTCCGTTTGTTTAGGATCGGTCATAATGCCTCCCTCGCCAATTTAGGTTAATAATCGCCGCAGCGCTTCAAGCAGCGCGACGGCTTGCGCGGGGTAGAATTGTTGTGACTGTGGTGTTTGTCGAATACGCTCTAGCACCTCAATCATCCGGAGAACCATCATCCGGCGCAAGGTATTCACATCGGCTCCTGCAGGCAGACCTTGAAGAATCGCACGAATCATCTGTGCCTGTGCCTGCGAGCGCACAATTTCACGAAGACGATTTACTTCTGCTTCGGTCGCACCTGCCAATAGTTGGGCGCGGCGCTCCCATTCAGCACGCCAGGTGCGATTGCGTTGCTCCTCTATTTGTTGCCTCAACTCTGGCGCGATGTGATTAGGGTCCAGTGAAACCCTGCCGAGTGAAAACCGAAGTGGTACACATCCCAGCTGACGCGCTTTGGCGGCGAGGTTACTCAAGACCTGTGTCTGAATTTTCCAGCGTGGAGTGTCTGTATAATTCAATGATCGGTCTTGGGGCGCGTCCTCCGGTTCCGTGATTCGATCAAGTGTCAAGTCACTCAGAGCAGCACCTAATTCTCCCATCGCCATGCCTGGGATGCTATCCGACCAAATGCCCGGTCGTGTTTCTCCAGATGTAATTCTAGAAACAGACTGCCCATAAACCGCACGAACAACAAAACGATCCAAGAATGGGTATGGCGGTCGCAAGGGATTAGCCGATGTCGGCTTAACTGGAACCAACTGTGGGATTGCACTTTCCAAGCGATTCGAATAACCAGTCAAGCGGACTAGTCTCAACAGAATACTGCACCATTCCAGAGCGGCGCGTTGAAGTAGACTCCACCAAGAGAGAATCCAAGTCGGACGAGCATCGCCGGGCAAGATTCGAAACTCGATTTCGCCCTGCGCCAAGATAGGCACACCATCTTTAGTTTGTGTACTGGTTTGCCGTGTAACACACTGAGGACGAAGATCAACCACCGCTAAGATCCGCTCGAAGTTTTCTAGCAGATGATCGCCAGGTCCCAATACTCGTCGGAATGCTCCATTTTTCTCTGTAACCACCGTTGTATTGCTTGAAATATTTACCATCCCAGGACCACCGACAAGGTTGAGCGGATGGTTTTTGTATTCAGGGCCACAAGTGCCATCTCGGATATTGAGCAACGGACGCTGTGCTAACGCAAAGTGCGCACGGATACGCGCTTTGGAATCGCCACTCGCCATGCCATAAATGATATGCAAAGCAGTTATGCCAGAATTAACAGCTCCCATTATTGCAATGCCAGCAAGCAAGAAACGTTCAGAACCTTTAACGAGAGCATCACCAAAATTAATCGAAATCCTTCCAAAATCTATTTCAATCCCTTTCGCAAGTGAATCTAGAATATCCCAAGAGGGCGAGATCACTCCCCAAAGCAGGAATAGCATGAGCAGAAAAGCCACAATGACACTGCGTAGTCGCGCAAGATTGTCCTCACGCAAAAACAGTGCTTGGATTCTATCGCCAATCCGTTTGAAAATCTCGCGTGTATATGGCGGTAATTGTCGAACCCACATTATGATTTGCCTTCTGTCGGCTTGGGATTGAGCAGTTCTGCAAGTTTATGTATGAACTCTATCTCGCTTGTTTCGAGTTGCATGCCGGTTGCCGGCTCGTGCGCCATTTGTTCAAGCGCTTCAACAAGTCGCAGACTCAATAATTCTATCGAGTGAGACTCTGATTGCAATGTAAGCGTATCTGCAAGGCTTTGAAGTATTTCAGTTTGCGCTAATGCTCGAGCCGATTCTTCCAATTGAATTCGTCGTGCCTCGCCCAACGCCTTGAGTGTACGTTCCCGACGTTGCCAATCGGCTAACCAATTTTGGATACGCTGTTCAAGCACAGCCCGTGGCGGACGAATATGTGAAAGCGAAACACTACGCAGAGCTCCGCCATAGCGCCCGACTTGCTCACGGGCGGCATCCAAGAGTTGTCTGCCAATTTCCTGACGTGGATTCCGTTCAGGATTATCTGCGGCGAGCAGTTGGTCGAGCATATAGCCGGCAACAATTTGTCGCAAAGTGTCTTCACAGATCGTCGCAATGGTTGCACACCAATCCGCCGCTGACCGAGGTGCCGGTGGAATAGCAGTTGTTTCGGATACCTGCGCACGCTCGGCGTAGATCGCCCGAGCCACCGGATTGTCCATAGAAGAAGTAACTTGTTCATCTTTCCAATCTATTCCATGTTCAATTTCCGTATTGACGGACAAGTCTATTTCTACTTCAATCCCTTCACGCGTTGCCGCCGTAACCGTACGACGAAGATTTTGTGGACGCAAATCAACGGCGGCTTGAACACGTTCTTCCAACCGGAGAAACTCGAATCCCGGTCCCACAACTCGCGCGTACGCATTCTGTTTTTCCAGAGCCAGTGCGGTTACTCCATCGCAAACGACGATGCCTGGACCTAACGCGCGCTCTGGCTTTGTCCCGTACACTTTGTATGTCCCATTCGATGCGCGAATAACCGGGTGTGGCAGTTCTAAATGCGTTACGCCAATCATATACCCGCGTGCTTGCCACGCCTCACGCCAAGACTTGAGTGGAAAAACAGCATCCGTAAGCAGGTGCAAGGTAAGATAAAAGAGGCCGAAGAAAAAAGCGATATTGATGAGAATATCTATTGGTGCCGTGTACTTGACAACAAGCAAAAACTGGACGAGCCAGGCGACTGGAGGAATATTCAGAGCAGGGCGGAGTGGTTCTAGCCAATCCTTGATCGCGGGAAACGCATCTAGGACAGGGAAGATTGCGCGGAGGATAAACCAGATAATGACAAATTTTCCGAAATCACGACACAGTTCACCGACTTTGTCAAAGAGGCCGGATTTGTTTTCTGTGGACATTCAGGGTCTCCCAGAATGTTGAAACAGCGCGTGAATATTTTAGATAACAGATTGAAAAGAATTCTACATCTCGATTATGTGATTGGTCTAGTGTAATCTGGGAGAAGGGAACGAAAAAAATCACAACTCCCCCGCAAATGCTTTAGCCAAGATACTGGGCATCAGCGCGTCCAACTCTTTTTGCGTTGCCGCTTGCAGACGCCGCAACTCATCCACCTTGGCTTGCAAGCCGTCGAGGTACGCGACGATGCGGTGTTGGTCAGCGAGTGGCGGCACGGGAATCTGAAATGATTTTGCATCTGCCCCGCTGATTCCAATTTGCCCAGCGGTAGTTTTCCCAAGTTCTTCGATTTGTGCTCGTACTCGTTGAGAACCAAGCGCGAATACTAAATAGTCTGGCGAAACTTTTTCTTTATTTGCTCGCAACCGAATTAGTTTGTCTGGATAAACCATGTCGGATTCTTGGTCGCTCTTGAAAATTGCGGCTTTGGCAACACGATTGATGTCACCATTGTAGCGGACGATAAACACATCATCATTCTGCAAAACAAATGGTTGTGCTACCTTATCTGCAACATCAACCAACTTGCACGCGTTCATATCCACGATTCGTGTTGGAGAACTGGAAACAGCATTGATTCTCAACATTCTTCTGCCACCCTGTTCTGCTTTTTGTTGAGGCGCGAGTCCGTTTCTTGGGGATTCTGCAATTACATCTTCTAGGTTTTCAATTTTCCAATTTTGTTCGTCAAGAATAAAAGAGCTTGCGCGATGTACTATCGCCTCTGTCTCCACCATTGCTGCGCGTCGCAAACCACGCGCTTCTTCCACACGCCGCGCCAACTCATCCACACGCGCGACGATGCGTTGTTGTTCAGCAAGTGGTGGGAGTGGAATTTCAATTTTCAGAAATTGTTCTGGACGAATACGATTCTTGCCGCTTGTACCACGTGATTTTTCATCGCACTGATTCCAAAAATCACGCGTTTTTGTAATCCAATGAAACCAGCGTGGCGCAAGTCGGTCACGTAGTGGTGTGAAAATTGGAAACTCGCTTGAGACAAAACACCCTGCTAACTTTTCAGGCACAACAGCAACACTTCCATTACGTGCCCATATTTTGTTTACGACGATGTCATCTTTTTCTACGCGCGAGAAAAACGCATATTGAGTATTACTTCCGTCAATAGATTCCCGTTCGTATGCGCCTTCACCCCACAGACGCACACCAATCTGGCGATATATTTTTCCAGCAATTGGTTTTTCGGAACGCTCTGCTGGAATCGTTATTTCACTAATAGGTACAACTTGCCAACTATTTGCCATCAACTTTTGCCTTTTTACTTTTCGCTTTTGCCTTGATTCAACACGTTCGCAATTTCCGCCATAATCGCCGCGATGCGTTGTTCCTTTGCCGTAATGTCCGCCACCAATTTTTCGGGCGGCATATGTTCGTAATCATCCACGCGATTCGGATTCTTGATGTCGAGATTGAAATTATTCGCGGCAACATCCGTCGCCGCAACGAGCCAACTGCGCGCTGTCGCTGAGCGTTCGCTCCACAACGCGCGGCACTCGTCAAACTCGGCATCTTGCATCGGCGCGGTCTTGGTATAATTCTTGCGTCCTTCGGGCAGAGCCAATTCGTAATACCAAATGCTCGTCGTGGGACCTGGCTTGTCGAAGAACAACAAATTCGTCGGGATGCTGGTGTACGGCGCAAAGACGCCGTTTGGCAAACGCACAATCGTGTGCAGGTTGAACTCGTTCAGCAATTGCTCTTTCACGCGCGCGGCAACGCCATCGCCAAAGAGCGTCCCGTTCGGCACAACCATTCCGCACCGTCCCCCAGGTTTCAGCGAACGCATAATGAATTGCACAAACAACAGCGCCGTCTCACTCGCGCGCGTCGCTTCGGGAAAGTTCAGTTGGATGCCGCGCTCTTCTTCGCCGCCAAAGGGTGGATTCGTGATGATGACATCAAACCGATCACGGTCGCCGATTTCTTTGAGCGGCGTTTTCAGCGCATTGTCGCGGCGCAGGTTCGGTCGTTCGATGCCGTGCAATAATTGATTCATCATTCCGAGCAAGTACGGCATCGGCTTTTTCTCGACGCCGAACAAGGTCGTCGTCTGCAACATTTTGCGGTCTTGCGCCATGCGTTGTTGCGATTCAAGATAGTTGAACGCCTCGACCAAAAATCCGCCCGTGCCTGCGGCGGGGTCGAGCACGCGCTCACCGATTTTCGGCGCGACGCGATCCACGATAAAACGCACGACGGGACGCGGCGTGTAAAATTCGCCCGAGTCGCCCGCCGCATCGCGCATCTCTTTCAACATCGATTCGTACAAATGGCTCAGCGTGTGAATGTCGTCCGACGAATTAAAGTTGACGCGGTTGACCTTGTTGACGACATCACGCAACAGATAACCCGACAACATTCGATTGTTCGTTTCCGCAAACACCGAGGCAATCACTTGGCGTTCGTCCGTGCCGTTGAGCGAACGCAATTTATCGAGCAAATCGTCGTTGATGAATTTGATGAGATCGGGACCTGTGCGCCCCTTGTCCTCGTCCGCCGCCCAATCGCGCCAGCGATATCCTTTGGGAATCACCGCTTTGTACGATTCGCCACGCATCACCGCTTCAGCTTCGCGGCGTTGTTCAAGGTCATCAAAGCATTTTAGGAACAAGACCCAGGACAATTGCGGCATCCGATCCAGGTCGCCGTTCAATCCTGCGTCCTTGCGCATAATATCCCGCGCCGATTTAATCGTCGAAGACAGTTGCGCTTTGGATGTCGTACTTCCGTTGCCGTTGGTCATTACTGGCAATGTGGGTTGTTCCCTGCGTTTCGATTTTTTTGCAACTACTTTTGTTGTCTTGGCTTTAGGCATTTATACTCGTCCGTTTAATCCGTTTTTGTCCGTTGTCATCATTCTGCATACAACAACGCCTGCATCTTTTCCACCGCTTGGCGCATTTCATTCGCACCGCCAAACCGCGCGGCAATTTCCAGCGTCGTTCCTTTTTCCGAAAGCGGCGGAATGTTGAGCAGTGCGCTCCAGTCCGTCAATTGATTGAAACCATAGTCCGCGTACTTGTCAAGCAAAATTTCCAACACCTCGCGCGCGGCAGGTGTGTAATCCTTGAAGAAATTTGCGCGTTTCGATTTCAATGCTTGCGCGCGTTCGCGTCGCGTGAGCAGAGGCGCATTGAACGCAACGTGCATCAACAAATCGAGTGGGTCGGCATCGGGCTGATGTGCGACTTTTGCCAGCGTATCGAAATCCACGCCGCGTTGTGCCAACTCTGCGATGATTTCTGTACGACGTTGCGCTTGTGTCCATTCCACTTTGAGATGTCCCGCATTTGGCACGATACGCCGAATTTGGTCGCTCGTAAAATGCGTGTACTCGACCGTTCGTAAAACGTGCCCTTCAGGATCGAGTTCAAATACCTGCTCACCCATCACCCACACCGACACGTTGTCCACGTAATATTTGCGCGGCGTTTCCTTGCCTGTATCTGGTGGTAATGGTGATTGACCTGTCGGATATTCGGTCGTTCCCTCTTCAGGCGTTTTCGTTTCTGTGCCATCGTCTTCAGTTTCGACAACGTTTCCGCTGTCATCAATTTTCTGTTTCGTCTTTTTGATTGGGTCGCCGTCAAACTCTGGATCGGCGAACAATGCGGTTGCGCCTGTGTAATCAATGATCGTGAACCACAGCTTGCCGAAATCCTCGCGTACGCGCGTCCCGCGTCCAATGATTTGTTTGAAATCGACAATAGAGTTGATCGGCTTGAACAAGACGACATTCTTGCACGTCGGCGCATCTACACCTGTCGTCAGCATTTGCGAGGTCGTCAAAATCACAGGCGATTCTTCTTCAGGGTCGGAGAACTCATCGAGGTATCCGCGTCCAATCGCGCCTTCATCTGACACCACACGCGCGACATAGTGCGGATACTTTTTCACGAGGTCGGCGTTCTCTTGTGCAATCGCCAGCCGCATATCTTCAGCGTGATCTTGGTCCACACAGAACACAATCGTCTTTGCCATTCGGTCCGTGCTTTTGAGATATTCCGCCAGGTGCTTGGCAACGGCTTGCGTGCGATTGAACAGCGAAATAAACCGCTCGAAATCTTTTGTGCCATACCAACCATCGGGAATCTCACGTCCCAAGCGATCCAACTCACCTGGGGATGGTCGCCAGCCCGTTGCATCGACAGAGGGAATCACGCGTTGCACCCGATACGGCGCGAGAAAACCATCGTCAATCCCAGTTCGCAAACTGTACGTGTAAATCGGATCGCCGAAATAATCGTAGGTGTCGGCATTTGCTTCCCGCTTGGGCGTCGCCGTCATTCCGATTTGCGTTGCGGGTTCAAAGTATTCGAGGATCGCACGCCAGTTGCTTTCGTCCTTGGCGCTTCCGCGATGGCACTCGTCCACAATAATCAAATCGAAAAAGTCGGGCGGATAGTTGCGGAACAACCCAGGTTGATCTTCGCGGTCGGCAATCGCTTGATAAATCGCAAAGTACACTTCGCGGCTCTTGATCGCACTCCCCTGAATTTTTGCGACGGCATCACCGAGCGGTGTGAAATCACGATCCTTGGCTTGGTCAACCAGCACATTGCGGTCGGCGAGGTAGAGGATTTTTGTCTTGCGACGTGACTTCCAAAGTTTCCACACGATTTGGAAAGCGACGAACGTTTTGCCTGTGCCGGTTGCCATCGTCAACAGAATTCGCTGTTGACCTTTGACAACCGCTTGCACTGCACGATTGATTGCAATCTCTTGATAGTAGCGTGGCTGTTTTCCACCGACTTCACGATAAAACGGAAACAGTGCGTCTTCCACGTCCTTATCTTTCGCCAGTCCCAGTTCGCCGCGTAATCGTCGCCACAATTCCTCTGGCGAAGGGAATTCCTCCAACGTTCGCTCTTGCCCTGTCGTGTAATCGTGCTCGACGATGCCTTTGCCGTTGGTCGAGTAGGCAAACCGCAACCCGAGAATCTCAGCATACTCCATCGCTTGCTGAAGTCCATCGCCAGGTTTTTTGAATTCGACTTTAGCTTCGACAATCGCAATCGGAAAATCGAGACGATATCGCAGGACGTAATCCGCGCGTTTGCCTTCTTTGCGCGTGTGATTCTTGCCGAGTGGAATGATACGCCCATCCGTAAACGAAACTTGTTCGCGGATTTGGTCATCACTCCACCCAGCATTATGTAGTTTTGGCACAACGTACGTTCTGCAAGTGTCGGCTTCAGTCATGGACTGCTTCCTTGTAAAAATAGGTCGCACTGAAAAAACAAATGCCTGCCCAAGTACTAAACCTGAGCGGGCAATGTGGCTTTGCGTACGCGTCCCGATTTCTTGCGGATGCCCGCACTGGCACCATCTAACCAACGTTGGCCTAATTATACCCTGACACACGGCTGGATGCAAAAAGTGATCGGTGAAAAAATCTTAACCTGGGAAATGTTAGAACAAAAATCGCATTGACAAATCAAAGGAAATCGCGTAGAATATATGTGCTAGAGCTTGTTTAACCAATCGGCGCAAAACCTTCACCAGGTTGGCTGAATGCTTAGACAACCTCCTAGAAAAATGCATACGTGCGGTAGCCGCCGATCTTTTTGTGGCAATGTGGTTGGTTCGATTGATGTGGCTACGCACAAACACATACGGTAACGCTGGAAAACGCACCCCGATGTTTCTTAGAAACTCGGGGTGCGTTTTTTTTAACGGTAGTTTCTCGAAGGTTGACCGGCATGCTCAAGTGCGCTGGTCAAGCCAAAGACATATCCGCGCGTGCGGTGCGCGCCGTGGGGTGGGCTCCCCCTGGGGGAACCCCACGCGCGCCCGCCGCGCGATGCCAATCAACAATCTCGTGTTCCTCCGTTCGGTCGGTAAAGCGATGAACGCGCTAAACACGAGAATTAGCAAAGTGACCTAACAAGGACCGGGTTGCCGGGCGCAAGGCGACTATCCTTGTCGGTCGCCTTGCGCCTAAAAATGGAGAGAAAAATGCAACCTGAAGATTTGGTTAGTAAAGAATTGATTGCGAATGAGTCAATTGGGCTGTGACGCCTGGTTCACCTTGACGTTTCGGGATGGGGCATCGTCGGCGGAGCTTGCGGTGGATCGCACGATTGCATTGTTGAGGCAAGCCTGCAAGGAAATCAAACTCGACTGCAATGCGTTCGTTGTTGCTGAGCAGCATCGGAATGGCACATTTCATTCGCACGGTATGATGCGCCTGGGTGCATTGTCCCAGGAATTTGAGCGAGAGATTCTTCAGCACTTTTGGCGCGTGGCAATGGAAAAGTACGGGCGTAATCGCTTCACCCGCATTGCAAACGGTAACGCGGTCGGCTACTACGTCGCCAAGTATTTGACCAAGAACCTCGCAGATTGGCGATTCGTTGGGTTCAAGGGTTTCCAACTCAAATCGTCGTCCAACGCGGGGGATAAATAAACATGGCGCGGCATTTCAATCATCTGGTCATTATGCGTGCACCCGGTCTACTACCCATGCTCTACACTCCGCGCGAATTAGAGGATGAACTGGGCATACCGGCACTCACCATCCGCGAATGGATCAAGCAAGGGATGCCGCACGAACGGGATGCACGTGGGCATCTCTGGATCAATGGCGTTACATTTGCGGGCTGGGTCGAGCAAGTGCAGAAAACGAAATCACAGATCACGCTTGCAGCTGACGAAGCGTATTGTCTCAAGTGTCGCCAAGCGGTGAAATTGAGTGATGCTCAGCCATCACGCCTAGCAAAACTGACTGTGTTGCATGGGATTTGTCCAAACTGTGGCGGCACGATTCATCGAGGAGTATAGTTTGGTCGAACGACGAAACTATCACTTGGTTAGAGAATTCTTGGCTTATGCACGCGACGTCACACAACTCGATCGAGATTCGCTGAATCGGTACTGGGCATACCTGAAACATCTCCTGCTGTGGGCAGACGAAGTTTTCTTCGGCAGAGTGATGGATAAACGCCCAACGTTTGCAATGTATCTGATTTCAGATCGTGAAGCAAGCGGTTTGCCAGCATTCGCACCGGTCACACTGAGAAAGATTTTCCAAACGGCGAAGCGGTTTTTCCTGTGGGCGAAGACGACGTACCCGCGAGAATTTCAAGCGATGCCGATGGCTTGGATTGACGCACTCCGGTTGCCACGCACAACCCAAGTTACCCAAGACCATATCTTCGTTACATTGGATGAAGTGAAACAGTTGGTCGCGTTGTCGGTGGATGAGAATGACCTGGCAACACGCCGCGACCAAGCGGCAGTGGCAATGTTGTTCCTATCTGGGATGCGCGCGGGAGCGTTCGGCTCATTGACGCTTGAGTGTGTAGACCTGACGAGCCGCACGATCAAACAGTCGTTGTCGTTGGGTGTCAAGACGAAGAACTCAAAGACCGCGACGACATACCTGTTGAATATTCCCGAACTGCTTGCGGTGGTGAGTAAGTGGGATACATTCATTCGCGAGCGTCTGCCAATCACAGCACCGTGGTACGCGCCGATCATCAGTCAATGGGGCGAGCAGACACTATCGGCAAATCAACCTGGGTCAAATCGCAACATCGCACTTGCAAAACGGTTTCGCAAATTATTCACCGAAGCTGGTTTGCCGTATCGCTCGCCGCACAAGTTTCGCCATGGTCATGCCGTCTTCGCTCTGCAACATGCGAACACGATGGCGGACTACAAAGCAGTTTCGATGAACTTGATGCACAGTGATATTCGGGTGACGGATGGCATCTATGCGCCGCTGGCGCGCGATGAAGTGAAAGAACGAATCATCGGACAAACATCAACCCAGGTACAACTGGCGGTTGATGAAAAGAATACTCAAATCATCAACCGTCTGTCGGATGTCGAACTATCTGAATTGTTGGTTGAAGCCGCGCAACGCTTGAAAGGGTAGGGCCATGCGATTACAAATGCCAATTGTCGGCTGGACTCGCGCGCCGATGCGCCTGGGCGACATCCACTTCGGCAATGCGCGCATAGTGTTGAACCATTTCCAGTGTGCTGTGCCCGAGTAACGCTTTGAGCGTAAAAAGGTCGCCGCCATTGCGGAGATAAGTGATGGCAAACGTATGACGAAAACGATGGGGATGGCATTTGCGAATGTTCACTTTTTTACCCAGGTCGGTCAGCAATTCCCGGAGAGCGGTCTTGTTCAATGGGCGTCCAGTTCTTTCAGTAAAAAGAGGTTCGCTGGGATCGGTGCCATCTGCTCGCTCTATGAGGTAACGCCACAAGGCACTGCGCGCGGTTTTTCCCAGGAAAACCACACGACCTTTACCGCCTTTGGCTCCGCCCATAGTTCCATGCTTGATTTCGACGCGTCCGGTTTTTTGCTCGACATCACCGATGGTGAGCGAACAGATTTCCGAAGCGCGTAACCCAGTATCCAGGAGAAACAAAACAATGGCACGATCACGTCTCGCGGTCTCACGACGTTTCACAAATTTTTTGCGCTTGTCTGTGTGGGCTTCTCTGCTGTATTCGCTCGCCTTGAGAATCGTTTCGATTTGTTCCTTCGTAAACGGTTCAATCGGTGGCTCTTCAAATTTCGGTGCGGGGACGGCTTTCATCGGATTCGCGAAATTGAACTCGCGACTCGCCCAGGTGAAGAAAGCGGACAGAGCAATCCAGGTGTTGCGAATGCTTTTCGATGAGAGGGGATGGGAACTGCCGGAGAAGCGACGCGGTTTGTACTCAGTGCGTAACCACGCGAGATGGGTGCACAGGTCTTGCGTGGTGATCTTGTCAATCGTAACATCGCCGACCTGCAAGACCCACGTTTTGAGCAGATGCTCGTAACTGATGAGGGTGTTGGGGCTGAGACCTTCCGCAGTTTTGTACTGCATGAAGCCGAGGAGTGCATTTGAGGCTTTCAAGCCCAAAGAGCTACAATTCATTCTGAAACCTCCTGAAAATGAGGCTCCGGGAATTGAAAGACCGTTGGGCTACCCTGAAATGAGTAGCCCAACGGTCTTTGATTGTGCTCTAGTAGCGGGGCCCAGACTCGAACTGGGGACCTTTGGGTTATGAGCCCAACGAGCTGCCTCTGCTCCACCCCGCAGTGTTAGCGTGGATGATTATACGCCGATTCGCGTTTTCGTCAAATTGACTCGTTGGATATTTTCGATGGGTTTTGAAATGCAATACCCCTCTGTCTCGATAACGCATGAGCAGAGGGGCGATATTTTTCAAACGTGCGTGTTTACTTGCGCGATGGAATCGAGGGCGCGGAAGGCAACGACCGGGCGGATTGCTCCAGTCCGCCTAAACTGCTTTTGGCTTTCGGCGTTTCGCCGCGCGCGACTTGCTTGGTTGTCGTGTTGATCGCGCTCGAGAGACCCTGGAATTGTCCGCCGCCGTGCGAATTCAATCCCGCAACCGCGTTTGCGCCGGCAAGACTGACCGCCGAGATTTCGCCTTTGGTCAGTTTGTTATCGCCGACCGCGTTGCGAACTGTTTCGATGTACGTGTTCACGCTTTGTGTGGCGCCTTTCCAATCGGTGGGGATGTTGTTCGGTTTGACCGCGAGCGCCTCGTTGCCGCGCTTGTCGAGATTCGTTTTGACCGTACTGTCCCAACTCTTGGCTTTGGTCTGCGCGTTTTGCGCGGCAGTCTTGGCTTGGTTCGCCGTCGTTTGCAGTTGCGTGATCGTGCTTTGTGCCAGCGTCAACCCTTGCGATAATGTCGTGTTGATTTGCTGAAGCGAGGTTGCCATCGTGTTCATGCTCGTCGCCATCGAATTCAAATCGGTCTCGATGGCTTTAAGTACCGTAATCATTTCGGTGGACACGTCGGCGTACAGCGCATAGTACGAATTGGCGAGCGCGAGCGCCTGGTTGATTTCCGTTTGCGCCGCGGTCACCGCGGCGGTCATTGCGGCAACTTCTTGTGTAGTAAGCGCGCCATCCGCTGAGTACGTTGTCGTGGTCGTGCTCGCAGTTGTCGTCGCGGCAATCGCTTCGTTGACCGCTTGGTCAATCAGCGCGGCGAGTTCCTCTTCCGTCATCGTCACCGCGTTGACAGTCGGCGCGGCAGTCGCGGGTTTCGCCGTCGCGACCGGTTGCGGGGTTGCCGTCGGTTGCGCGGCAATTGTCGGCGCGCCGGTCGTCGCGGCGCGCGTTGCCGTCGGTTGCGCCGCGAGCGTGGCGGCGACCATTGTTTGCACGGTCGTGTTCATGCTGGCTTGCGCGGTGGCAGTGGCGTACACCGCCGCGTTGATAGTAGCTTGTGTGTCAATCGCAGGCGTCGCCGGCTTGCTCTGGCACGCCGCCGTGGACAGAACGAGCAGGGCGATTAGAACGAACAAGGAGCATTTTTTCATCGTAACCTCGCGCGGTAATTTTTGTTGGCAACATCATAACGCAGAGGGGCTGGGATGCAATAGTGCTGATTGTCCTATTTTGAAGTGTGCCTTTCGTCACATGGATACGAAGCGGACAAGCAGATGAACGGATGTGAGTGCTGATTGTCCTATCTTGAACTACTGCTCAGAAACTTCCACGTCATTGCGAGGGCGGTTTTTGCCCGAAGCAATCCCCAACCAGCGAACAGGGGATTGCTTTGTCGCTGCGCTCCTCGCAATGACAGAATGAGCTGAATGCTTACAAAAAAATAAAACGCGTTGCCTGATTTCAGGCAACGCGTTTGAGTGAATCGGTGGGCGGTTATGCCGGAACCGGCACAGGCGCGAGTTTTGGCGTATGGGCGAACATCGCCTCGAACTCGGTGCCTTCGATGGTCTCTTCGTGGATCAAGCGATCTGCCACCGCGTCCAAGCGGTCGCGATACTTGGTCAAAATTTCGCGCGCCGTGTTGTACGCCGAATTGATGATATGCTTGACCTCTTCGTCAATTTGTTGCGCGACCACTTCGCTATAGTTGCGTTGTTCCGAAATCTCGCGACCCAGGAACACCAACTCCTCGCGGTCGCCAAACGTGCGCGGACCAAGTTTGTCGCTCATTCCATAGCGCGTCACCATCGCGCGGGCGAGATCGGTCACGCGTTCCAGGTCGTTCGACGCGCCGGTCGTGATGTCGCCAAAGACGATGGATTCCGCCGCGCGTCCGCCGAGCATCCCGGCGAGGTCGTCTAAAAACTTGGAACGCTTTTGCAGATAGCGGTCATCCTCCGGCAGGTGCATCGTGTAACCGAGCGCCATGCCGCGCGAGATGATCGAAACCTTGACGACCGGATCGCAGTTCGGCAACATCCGCATCACGAGCGCGTGTCCGGCTTCGTGATACGCGATCACGCGCTTTTCGCTCTCGTTGATCAGCCGGCTTTTGCGCTCGGGTCCCGCGACGACTTTTTCGATGGACTCTTGCAATTCCGGCATCGAGATCGCTTTTTTGTTACGCCGCGCCGCGAGGATCGCGGCTTCGTTGACCAGGTTCTCGATATCCGCGCCGGAAAAGCCGGGCGTTTGTTTCGCGATCACACCCAGGTCGAGATTCTCGACGATCGGTTTGCCCTTGAGGTGCACCGACAGAATTTGCTTGCGTCCGTTCATGTCGGGACGATCCAAAATCACGCGCCGATCAAAGCGACCGGGACGCAACAACGCTGGGTCGAGAATGTCCGGGCGGTTGGTCGCCGCGACGATGATGACGTTCGTGTCGGTGTCGAACCCGTCCATCTCGACGAGGATTTGATTGAGCGTTTGCTCGCGCTCGTCGTGCGAGCCGCCCAGCCCCGCGCCGCGATGACGCCCGACCGCGTCAATTTCGTCCACGAACACAATGCACGGCGAATTGCGTTTCGCTTGATCGAATAGATCGCGCACGCGCGACGCGCCGACGCCGACGAACATTTCGACGAACTCGGAACCGCTGATCGAAAAGAACGGCACGTTTGCTTCGCCGGCGACCGCGCGCGCGAGCAAGGTCTTGCCCGTGCCCGGCGGTCCGACGAGCAGTACGCCCTTGGGAATGCGCGCGCCAAGCGCGGTGAATTTTTCCGGCTCCTTAAGGAATTCGACCACTTCTTGCAACTCGGCTTTCGCTTCGTCCACGCCTGCGACATCCGCAAACGTGACGGTCGGCTTGTCGCCGGAAAACATGCGCGCGCGCGATTTGCCGAACGCCATCGCTTGATTGTTGCCGCTCTGCGCCTGGCGCATCAAGAAAAAGAACAACGCGGCGACAAAGATCAGCGGCAGGAACCCGCTGAGAATCGTGATGATGTCGCCCCACTGCGTCGGTTGTTCGTAGACAATGTCCACCGAACTGATCTTGTCCGGCGAGACACCCAGGTTCTTGAGCGTCTCTTCGACGCCGATTTCGCGGTTGGCTTTATTCGTGATGACGGACGTGCCATCGCGATATGTGACGGTCAGCGTGGAACCGTTCGCCGAGATCTTGCGCACGTTGCCTAATTCGATGTCTTGCGCGACTTTACTGACGGGAATCGCGTTGGGTTGGCGCGGTTGTTGAAAGATGCTGAACCCGAGCGCAACTATCGCCACGAGAATCAACAGGTAGATGAACCCGTTGCGAAACCATTGTTGATTGGAATTCATTCGCTCCTCACCTAACTCACTTTGACAGACTGTACTTTTGTTCCAAGCGTAATTATAGCAGAAATCGCGCAAAACGGAAAGTCGAATTTCGCGGGTTTCGCGCAAACGGTTTTTCAAGTATAATGGCGCGGATGTCTGCGCTTGACGATGCAATCGCCCAAATCTATCGGGCGTTGCCGATCACCGAAACGACCGCGCTACCGGTCTTGTTCGTATTCAGCGGGTTGCCCGGCACCGGCAAATCATTTCTCGCGCGTAGTCTGGCGGAACGCTTGCCGAGCGTGATCGTGCAAAGCGATTTTGTGCGGAAAACCCTCGTCGGCATTCCGACCTACAGTGCCGCCGAGAGCGCGTTCATTCATCAAGTCTCGCACGCGGTCATCGCGCGATTGTTGGCGCGAGGTTGCCGCGTTATTTCCGATGCGACGAATCTCGCCGAATGGCATCGCGAAAAACTATATCGCGTTGCCGCTGATACGCACGCACAACTCGTCGTCGTTCGCACGGTTGCGCCGGACGCCGTGATTCGCGCGCGCTTGAGCCAACGCATCGGTGAACGCGATCCGCGCGATTTTTCCGACGCGGATTGGAACGTTTACGAAATGCTCCAGCGCGAACTGGAACCCGTGCGCGCGCCGCATCTCGTCGTGGACACCAGCGGCGACCTCGATGCCGCGCTTGCGAAAATTTTGCGCGCTATTCGGTAGGGAACGTTCGCCTTCCAGAATCCAGGTTTCCCCGAAGGGGAGAAACCTGGATTCTTTCTTCGCTTGCCGACTGCATTTGGCAATGGTATTGATAGAAAAGTACGCCTTCAAACTTTTTCAGGATGCGCGGTCACGATTTTTCCATCGCGTCGCGCGCCTGTCGCGCCAACGCGTTCTCCAATTGCGCGCGTGTGATCAATTGCATCTCGATCAACACATCGCCGATCTTGACCGAACGCCCTTGCGCCGCCCACGCGATTTGTTTCTGCAACGCGCGATCCAAATCCTCTAGCACGACCACGCCATCGTCGAGTAAATAATTACCGATATATTTTTTCAACGCCTTCATTCCGCGATCCTTACGTCCTCGCCATGTCCGTTCATAAAATCGAGCATCAGCCGATTGACCTGGTCGGGAAATTCAATATGCGGAACGTGTCCCGCGCCGGCGAGTGTCACCATCTCGGCATTCGGCAAACGCTGCGCCACGTTACGGCAGTACCACTCGGGCACAACCAGGTCTTGTTCGCCCGCCACCAATAACGTCGGTTGCGCGATGCTTGCCATGCCTTCAACCAGGTCGCTCACGCACGGCGAACCGATCAACGCGACGAGCGCGTCCGTTGTGCCCTTGACGCGCAACGCGCGCAGTCCCGCTTCGACTTCGATGATGCCGACGTGCGATCCGCCGAGCGCGGCGCGCCAGGTCAAGATGCGCGCGTACGGACTCGTCACCGCCCAGCCGATCAACGCGCGCGGTACGATTGGCGCGCGCGCCGCAAGGTTGATCGGCGCGGGAATGCGCGCGAGGTACGTTGCCGGCGCAATGAGCACCAACTGATCTACGCGATCGGGATAATCGTGCGCGAATTCCAATGCGATCGCGCCGCCCATCGAATGTCCGGCGAGCGTGGCGCGTGCGATGCCTTGCGCGTCCATAAACTCGCGCACGCTCCGCGCGTACGCTTTGAGCGAGTACGTGCGTTCGGTGACGCGCTCCGAGTACCCAAACCCGACGAGGTCCAACGCCCACGCGCGATGCGCGCCGGCGAGCGCGTCCAGGTTGCGAAACCAATCGTACGCCGAACCCAGGAAGCCGTGAATCAAAATGACGTCGCGTCCCTGGTCGCCACGGCGTAAATAGTGCATGCGCGCGCCGTTCGCCAAGGTGATGAATTGTCCGTCTTGCGCGTCGTTCGGCGACAGCGTTTCCCAGCGTTGCACGCGCCGATTGATCCACGCGATAGCGAGCGCGCCCAACGCGAGCGCGCCCGCCGCCCCTTGCCACATTCGTTTTGACATCGTTATGCTAATTGTCCCAGACGATTTACAAACTCGCGCATCTTTTCCGCCGAGCCGAACACGTGCGGCGGACTGTGCGAAGCCAGGATGAATTGAAAATCCAGTTCTGCCACGCGGCGAATGCTCGCGCGCGAGGTGGGCACATCGGCGGTGAACATGTGCGGCGTCTCGCGAAATTCGCCGGCAGTGGGTTGGAGCAGATCGCCGCAAAACAAATAACCCTCGCGCAACAAACAAATGTGTCCGGGCGTGTGCCCTGGCGTGTGTACTACCGCAAACCCGCCGATACGGTCGCCATCATTGACGCGGTGATCTACATCCACACCTTGTACGTTCCGCGCGCTGATCGCGCCAAACACCGTGTACACCATGCGTCCTAACGCGCCCCGCGGCGGGCGGCGTTGGCGTTTCCCGGTGATATAGTCGGCGTCGCGCGCGTGCGCGATCACTTCCGCGCCGGTGCGCTTTTTCAACTCCCACAAACTGCCGACGTGATCCCAGTGGTGATGCGTGATGACGATGCGCTTGACGTGGAGCGGTTGCACGCCGATCTGCGCGAGCGCGCTCAAGATGCGATCGGCATTGCCCGGCGTGCCGGCGTCAATCAGCGTCCGTTCCGCCGCGACGAAAAAGACGCGCGTGTCGCCCGCGTTCTCGATGCAATAGACTCCGGTTTTCGCGCCGATTTCATAAATCATATTTTCGATTATTGATTGTTGATTTTCGATTGGAGGACAGGCAATCGAAAATCAACAATCGGAAATCTAAAATCACTCGATTCCGGCGAACACATCCTCTTCCACGCCCTGGAGCGGCGCAACGCGCGATTCGACGCGAATGAGCGTTTCGGTTCCCATTCCCTCGCGCCGGATTTCGGGTGGGATTTTGGCAAAGATGCTGTTGGGATTCATTTGCGACGCGTGGCAGTACAACGCGTTCAACTTTAGGTCCACAAATTTGCTGACGTCAATGCGCGTCGTGATCATCTCGTCGGGCATACCGCGCTTGAGAAATTCGCGCATCGGCGCGCCGAGGTCAACGCCGGCTTGCTCCGCCATTTGCGCGTATTTCGCAAAGCGACTGCGCGGAAACGCGCCCCAGTATAATTTGAGCGGCGTCCACGCGTCCAGCCCTTCCTTGAGCTGTTCCGGAAAAATGCGCGCATCGCCCGCCACAAAGTACGCCATCGTCGCGGCTTGGTGAATCTTGATGTGATCGGGATGACCATACCCGCCGTTTGGATCGAACGTCGTTATGACGTGCGGCTTGTGCCGGCGAATGATGCGGACGAGGCGCTCGGTCACCTCCATGACGTTCGCTTGCCAAAAACAACGCGGGTCGGTGTTCTCGGTCGTGCCCATCATCCCCGAATCGCGATAGTTCAGAAAATACACATTGGTCACGCCGATCTTTTCCGCCGCACAGCGCATTTCTTCTTCGCGCACCTGTCCCAGGTTTTCCGGCGTCGCGGTGACGCCCGGCGCGATTTCGCCGGCTTCGCCGCGCGTCGCACAGACGAGCGTCACATCTACGCCTTCGCTCGCGTACTTGTGCATCAGCCCGCTGACGCCTTGCTCGTCGTCGGGATGCGCATACGCGCCCAGTAAACGAAAAGTTGTCGTCATGAATTACCTCGACTATTTTGTTCAACGCGAGTTTCGCTCACGTTGAAAAGTTAGGATTTGTTTGCCGCGCGCGGTTCTTCGCGCGCGCGCATGAATAAAACAAAGCCCAAGCCCATCACCAACATACTCGCCGTGCCTTCGACGAACACCTGCGCGGTCGGACCGATGACGCGTACCGCGAGAGAAATGCCAATCACGGCGAGCGCGAGCGCGATGCCGTACGTCCGCACGATCCCGATTACGCCGCGCGGCGCGACGTTCGCTTGAAACGCGCCCGCCGCGAGCAGAACGAGACTGATAAAGATGCCCAACCCCAGCCCCAGCAAGAGCGATTCGATTGCCGCGCGGCGATAGGCATCCACTGACGAGAGCACGAGCAACAGAATGCCGGTGAACGCGAGCAACGGTGCGAGATCGCGTCCCAGGTTTCCGCGACGACGCGGCAAGCGAATGTGAAAGACGCGCGTCAAAATTTGTTCGACGACGTACGTCAGCGCGATGAGAATCGCGAGCACGGCGACAATTTGATTCCACATCGGCTATGCCAACTTTCGTAAGTACGGCGCGCGCCAGTGCAAGAACACACTGAACGCGAGCGCGACCGACCCGCCGAATGCCGCGCCTGCCGGTATGTTCCAGTGTTCCGCAATCGTGCCGGCAAGCAACGCGCCAATCGGAAAAAATCCATTGAACACGAGCATAAACACACTCATCACGCGTCCGCGCAATTCGTCCGGCACACTCGTTTGGATCAGCGTGTTCACCGTCGCGTTCTGAATCATAAAACCCAGCCCGGTGACGATCAAAATCACAAACGACAGCGTCAACGATTGCGAGAACGCAAACAGCAACACCATGACCGGAAATAGCATGTTGCCAAAGGTCAGGATAACGCCTCGCCGCCGCGAACCGGCGAACGAGGCGAGGATCAACGCGCCTGCGAGCGCGCCCAAACCAACAAACGTGACCAAGAGTCCTTGGCGCACCTCGGATTTCAGCAAGCCCTCCGCGAATCCGTTGACCGCGTTTTGTAACACGGGCGTCGCGCCGAGCGAGTTCTGCGCGAGGGCGCGCAATGCCTGCACCTCGCCATCGGGGCGGAGGATGTCGCGCGCGAACGCGGGAATCAGCGCCGAGTAACCGAACGCGAAAATGTTCGCGATGGCGACAAGTCCGATCAAGGTGCGGACTGTTTGATGGCTCACGATGTACCGCAAGCCCTCGCGCATTTGCGTGACCGGCGACTCGGTTTTTTTCGCGCCAACAAACGGCTGGACTTGCATCCAGCTCAAGCTCGCAATCACGGCGAGAAAACTAATGCCGTTGATGAAAAAGCACCACGCGGGTCCGACCGCGGCAAGTACGATACCGGCTATCGAAGGACCCAGGATGCGCGCCGAGTTGAACATCGCGGAGTTGAGCGCGATCGCGTTCATCAAGTCCTCGCGCCCGACCATTTCGACGACGAACGCTTGGCGCGTCGGCGCGTCGAACGCGTTCACCGCGCCAAGCAGAAATGACAAGATAACAATATGCCACGGTTGCACGGTACCGGCAAATACGTCCACCGCAAGAATAAATGCGAGCGTCATCGCGCTGGCTTGCGTGATAATTAAAAGCCGGCGCTTGGGCATTCGGTCAATGAGCACACCAGCCCATAGCGAAAGCAAGAGCGAGGGCAATGCCGAAGCAAAACTGACAATGCCTAAATAAAATGGCGATTTGGTAAGATCGTACACCAGCCACGCTTGCGCGACATTTTGCATCCAGGTGCCGGTCAACGAAGTCAATTGCCCGGCGAAAAACAAACGATAGTTGGGATGCTTGAGCGCGGAAAACGTGGTGGCAAGCGAACCTCCACGCGCAGAGCCGCGCACACTCGGCGCGGTCTCCGCGATGCGATCAGCCATTACGTCATATCCTATCTCAAAGGAATGTTTCCATTTTACGCAGGGAGGCGCTTGGCGTCAATGTGATGTGGGGCAAGATTCCATCTTGCCAAGCGGAATGAGCAAGATGGAATCTTGCCCCACCTATTCCTTCACGCGTTCAATCCGCGCGCCCAGCCCGCGCAATTTTTCTTCGATCCGTTCGTACCCGCGATCAATCTGTCCGATATTCTGAATGACGCTTTGTCCGCGCGCGCACAACGCTGCGAGCAACAACGCCATGCCGGCGCGAATGTCCGGCGAATCAATCCGCTCGCCGTGCAGGTGGCTGGGTCCGACGACGACCGCGCGATGCGGATCGCACAACACGACGCGCGCGCCCAGGTTCATCAACTTGTCCACCCAGAACATGCGTCCCTCGAACATTTTTTCCCACATCAACACCGTGCCTTCGCACTGCGTCGCGACGACGAGCGCGATGCTCATCAAATCGGTGGGGAATTGGGGCCAGATGCCGTCGTCAATTTTCGGAATCGCGTCGTGCAAATCATTTTGCACGCGCAGCGATTGATGCGCCGACACGAACACATCTTGCCCGCGCACCTGGCACTCGACGCCGAGTCGCTTGAACGTGAGGAAGACCATGCGCAAATGTTCCGGCGCGGCATTCTTGATGAGAAGTTCGCCGCGCGTCACTGCCGCCAGTCCGATGAAACTGCCGGTCTCGATGTAATCCGGTCCGATTTCAAATTCCGCGCCGCACAATTTTTCGACGCCCTCAATCGTCAGCGTGTTCGAGCCGATGCCGCTGATGTGCGCGCCCATCTTGTTCAACAGCAATGCCAGGTCTTGGACGTGCGGCTCGCTCGCGGCGTTGCGAATGATCGTCGTGTTTTTCGCGAGCACCGCCGCCATCAGCGCGTTCTCGGTGCCGGTGACGCTTGCCTCGTCGAGAAAAATGTCCTTGCCGCGCAAACCATCGGTTTGCAGATCGAACCCATCGTTACTGTGAATCTCCGCGCCCAGCGCGCGCAAGGCGTGCATGTGTGTGTCGAGCCGTCGTCGTCCGATCACATCGCCGCCGGGCGGTGGCAGGCGCACTTGACCCATGCGCGCGAGCATCGGTCCGGCAAACAGAATCGAAGTGCGGATGCGCGAGCAAATCTCGCGATCCAGTTCGACCGTGCGAATATCGCGCGCATGCAGAACAAGGTCGTGCGGACTCAGTTCGCGAATTTCGACGCCGAGACTCGCGAGCAGCGCGAGCATATCCTCGACATCGCGAATGCGCGGAACGTTACGCAGTGTAATGGGTTGATCGGTGAGCAAGGTCGCGGCGATGATCGGTAGCGCGGCGTTTTTATTGCCGCTCGGCGTCACGACGCCGCGTAATTGCGTGCCGCCTTCGATGACGAATCTTTCCACGTGCACACTCCACTTGAGTTGCTGGCGATTCGATTATATCACACATTGCCGCGACGTATCGAAAGTGGGTGTTTTCCCACATCTTGCCATTGAGAACATAGAGGGCATAGAGTTTTTTCTCTATGTGCTCTATGACCTCTATGGCGGAGTAGATTTGTGTGTAAGCACTAGGTCGAAAGATAATCCGGGCGTAACTACTCAGCCCTTGTCATTTCGAGCCGGTTTTGCGAGAAATCTTGTGCTGCGACATGGAGATTTCTCGCTCCGCTCGAAATGACAACCTGAGTAGTAACATCCGGGCGATATATTCTACGGAATGGTTTTGACGATGACGAGATAGTGCATCTTTTCGTCCGCGCTGTTGCCGCCGAGCGTCACACGTCCCGCCGGGAAATCCTGGTAGAGAATTCGGAATGTGCGCGTCGTGCCCCACTGATCCACTTCGATGGGCTGGGGCGATGCGGTAAACGAGTGCAACCATGCCGGTAACACGCGTGCGCGTGCGTCGTACGCGATGAACACACGCGCGGGACGTTCGATCTCAAATTGGAGAAACTCGGCGCGCGTGTCGCGCTTGTCTGCTTGCGCGGTGCGAATCGCGGGCAAGCCGCTCAATTCGACCGGAACGCGTGTCAAGGTGTACGGTTGATCGCTGTAGCATTTCGCGCCGATGCCGAACGGGTACGCTTCGTACGCGCGTGAACTTGCCGCACGGACGTTGTGAATGATTGGATTCTCGCGCGTGGCGTAACGCACGCGATACGCGGGGAGCGCGCCGCCTTCCGCTTGTGCGACGACCGCCAAACCGCCGACGACCGACGTGAGCAAATCAAGTTCCGCGAGTTTTTCATCGCCAAAAATTTTTTCGAGCAATTTCGCAAATACCGGCACGGCGGAGGTGCCGCCCGTTCGCAATACCACATCAATCTGCGCGGGTTGCAGCCCGGCGAGTTGCAGCGTTGCGTGAATTCCCTCTTCAACTTGCGCGACCTGTTGCTCGATCAGCGCTTCGAATTCGCGCCGTGTGATGTGTTCGTGGATCGCGAGCGACTCGCGCGCGAAATCGAGCGGCGCGAGAAATTGGTCCGAGAGCAGTTTCTTCGTTTTTTCGATTTCGCGAAAGAGCATGAAACCCAGGTTGCGGGTGACGAGCGTTTTCAACGCGTCGATGCCTTTCGGATTTACGCACGTCGCGCGAAATTCTTCGAGCTGTTTCAAACTTGCCGGGCGCGAGAGCATCGGCATCGTTTGCCAGTTGTCGAGCAATTCGAGAATGTACTCCGGCAACGGTTGCTTCGCGCCTGCCGCGCGCCCGCCGCCAAAGTGCCGGCGCAACGACCGCATCACCTGGCGATCCAAGTCGTCGCCGCCGACGAGCACGCCGTGCGTTGCGAGAATTTCCGGCGCGTGTTTGCCGCCGACGCGCGCAATCGTCAAGTCGAGCGTGCCGCCGCCGAAATCGAAGATGAACGCGGTCTGGCGTTGCGGTGCGGAGATGTGATAATAAAACGTCGCGCCGATCGGTTCGAGTTCAAAACGAATGTCCTCGAACCCGGCGAGCCGTGCGCCTTTGAATAAAATTTCTTCGGCGCGTTCGGTCACTGCCGGGTCGTCGGAGAATTTGACCGGGCGACCCAGGACGACCGCGCGGCTCGTTTCGCCGGTCTGTTTTTCGGCGCTCGACTTGAGTTGGCTGAATACCATCGCGACCAATTCGTCCACGGTGTAAAAGCGGTCGAACACTTGCGTGCCTTCGTACGACGGATCGCGCAACGCGGTTTTGACGTACTGCAACAAGCGACCTTGCGCGGCGGCGTCTACCATGACGTGGACGGTTTGCACGTAACTCATTTCCGCGCCGACGTAATCAATCTCGCCGACGACGCGGCGTTCCCATTTCGCGGCGCGTCCCGTTTCGCGTTCGAGATAGTGCAACGCCGCCGCGGTGCCGACCTGGGCGTGATGCGCGCGATTGATGTAGATCAACGAGGGCAAGACGTTGATGTTGTCGCCCGAGTGGTCGAGCGCGAAACGCTGGAGCGTCGCGCCGTCAAATCGCGCGACCGACGAATTCGTCGTACCAAAATCAATTCCCAGATGCATTCCAACCTCCTTTCGTTTGAAATCCTAGTGGCGCAAATTTACAATTTGCGTTTGGCAAGTTAGAAACTTGCCCCACGCCGCGTGGCGCAAATTTCCAATTTGCGTTTGGCAAGTTAGAAACTTGCTCCACGCCGCGTGGCGCAAATTTCCAATTTGCGTTT
>JACRBM010000082.1 GCA_016219275.1 Chloroflexota bacterium | reverse complement strand
GTAACTACTCAGCCATCGTTCCTTTATCCGCGAATTACGCGAATCTTCGCTAATTTTTTCTTCTTATTCGCGCAATTCGCGTTATTCGCGGATAAATTTGTTTTTTCATCGGCGTAAATGTGGGTTGGCTGAGTAGTTACGCCGGCGGAATCAGAAATGCGTATCCTGGTCGTCTCTGACATTCACGCGAATTTTGCCGCGTTGGAAGCAGTCCTCAACGATGCGGGCAGAGTGGATAAGGTTTGGTGTCTGGGCGATGTCGTGGGCTATGGTCCCGATCCAGACGAGTGCATCGAACGCTTGCGCGCGTACGACCTGGTCTGTCTTGGCGGTAATCACGATTTTGCCGCGGTAGGCAAACTAGATGTGGAGGATTTTTCCTCGGACGCGCAGAAAGCGATCGTGTGGACGCAGCGCCAACTTTCTCCTGCTAATCGCGCCTGGCTCGAAACGCTTTCTCCGGCGATCATTCTCGCCGAGTATGGCGTTACGCTGGTGCATGGCAGTCCGCGCGATCCACTTTGGGAATATGTCTCCATGCCTGATGTGGCGCGGCAATGCCTGACGAAGATGGAAACACAGATTGGTTTGTTCGGACACACCCACATGCCGATTATTTTCCGCAAACCGACTTTTCTGACCGGGATTTCCACCGAGTTCCCGGTGGTGAATGAGCCGCTCGCGCTGAACCTCGACCGCATGTTGATCAATCCCGGCAGTGTCGGACAGCCGCGCGACGATGATCCGCGCGCCGCGTATGCCATCGTTGACCTGGACGCGATGACACTGACGCATCATCGAGTCCTCTATGATGTGTCGGCGACGCAGGGTAAAATGAAACAAGCGAAACTGCCCGGCGGCTTGGTTCGGCGGTTACGATTCGGACAATAAATTGGGAGGGCGATGCATTGCGCAACGAAACAATTCTGGTGGTCGAAGATGATCGTCCGATTGTTGACCTCATCACCAAGTATTTAACCGCCGAGGGTTATGTGGTGCACGCCGTGTACGATGGACCGAGCGCGCTCAAGCAAGCACGCACCATCAAACCAGATTTGATCGTGTTGGATTTGATGTTGCCCGGGATGGATGGTTTTGAAGTCTGCCGCCGTCTGCAACAAGAGACCGATGTCTATGTGTTGATGCTGACCGCGCGCGCCGAAGAGATGGACAAGATCGTTGGGCTTTCGGTCGGCGCGGACGATTATTTGACCAAGCCGTTCAGTCCGCGCGAATTGGTCGCGCGCATCAAGGCGATTCTGCGACGACAGCGCAAACGCGACGCGCAAGAGACCACCGACCAAGAACGCCAGGCGTTGACGTTTGACGATCTGGAGATCAATCCCGCGACGCGCGAAGTGACCTGGCGTGAAAAACCGGTTGACCTGACCCAGCGCGAATTCGAGTTGCTCTACAATCTGGCGGAACAACCCGGGCGCGTATTCAGTCGCGATCAATTACTCGAACGCGTGTGGGGACACGACTTTGCCGGGATTGATCGCGTGGTAGATGTGACGATTGGGATTTTGCGCCGCAAACTCGAAGACGACCCGGCGAATCCCACGTTGATTCAGACGATTCGCGGCATCGGCTACAAGTTCGTTGCGCGTCGCGCGAAATAAAATGAACTGGTTACGCCAACTCCGTTGGAAATTATTCCTCTCTCACTTGATCGTCGTTGTGGTGGGTGTGGTCATTCTGATTCCCACTGTGCAATTCTTCGCGCGCAATCCGCTGCTTGGATCCACCGGCCTGACCTCATTCCCAGGATTGACTGATTCTCCGCAGATGCAGATTGATCCAGCGGCGTTAGACTTTATTCAACTCGTCATCGAGCAGGCGCTCTTGATTTCTGGATTCGCCGTGCTCGTCGCCTCCGTCATCATCAGTTTGTTCGTGTCGCGCCGCATCGTCGAACCGTTGCAGGAACTTACGCTCGTCAGTGGACGCCTCGCGCAAGGGTACTATCGCGAGCGCACGACGATTCGATCCGACGATGAGATGGCAAATCTCAGCGTCAGCATTAACCAACTTGCCGAGGCGCTCGAAAAAACGGAACAGCGCCGGCTCGGTTTGATTACTGATGTCAGTCACGAATTGCGTACGCCGTTGACGATCATCGCCGGGTATATGGAAGGTTTGATTGACGGCGTGATTCAACCCGAGCCGCAAATTTTCGCGATGGTGCATCACGAAGCGGTGCGCCTTAAATGGATGACGGAAGAACTCGCGCTCCTTTCGCGCGCCGAAGCCGGGCAATTGCGCGTCGAGCCGCGCTTGATCGTGGTGGCGATTGTGATCGAACGCGTCGTCGCACAATTTCAATCGCAGATCGCCTCGCAAGGATTGACGTTGGAACTGAACGTCGCAAACGATTTGCCGCCAGTGATGGCAGACCCGGATCGCGTCGAACAGATTTTGATCAACTTGATGACGAACGCCGTTCAGTACTCGCCCTCGGGCGGCGCGATCACGGTTTACGCGCGGCGACTCGATCCATTTGTTGAGATCGGCGTCGTGGACACCGGCATCGGCATCGGCGCGGAACATCTGCCGCACATCTTTGAACGGTTTTATCGCGTGGACAAATCGCGCGCGCGGCAGAGCGGCGGCGCGGGCATCGGCTTGACCATCGCGCGACACTTGGTGTACGCGCACGGTGGCGAGATTTGGGCGGAGAGTCCGGGCGCTGGACAGGGCACGGCATTTCGGTTCACGTTGCCGATCTACGAAACGGTCCTCAAGCCATGAATGAATTTTTTGCTTCCTTCAATTGGTGGGAATTCCTGTCCATCGTGGTTTTCTGGTTGATGACCGTGTTGATCTCGATCAGCGTGATGGGCTGGGTGTTTCCGCGGATGGAACGCGGCGAATCGGATCCGGCGCTCACGCACAGCGACGTGTTGCCCTGGTATCCGATTCCGACGCGCGTGCGTCAACTCTTGGAACGCCGCGCGCAAATTGGACAAGTTGCTCTGCCGCGCGTTGATCCGGCATATTGGCGGAGCAACGTGCGAATCATAATCGCGTTGTTGGGCGTTTGGCTTGCCGTCGCGATTCTGCCCGTAATCTTTTCTGCCGCGCTCAACTCTGTACGCATCTTCACCGGTTTTCCGCTCGGTTATTACATCGGCGCGCAAGGCGCGCTCATCGTTTTTATTGGCATCATCACCGGTTATGCGTGGTACATGGCGAAACTCGATCGGCGTTTTGCCGGCGATTCAACATCGGGCGCGAGTGCGCCCACTCAGAATTCGCGCCGACTGGGTTTGATCTTTCTTGGATTTACGCTTGGCTTTATTCTATTCATTGTCGCGATGGGAGGAGTGGAGCAACAATTAGGATTACCCTCCAACATGCTTGGGTGGGCATTGCTGATTGTGAGCATCGCGCTATACGCCGTGATTGGTGTGAGCAATCGCGCGCACTCGTTGGATGAATACTTTGTCGCGGGGCGGCGCGTTCCCGCTTTCTTCAACGGGATGGCGATTGCCGGGGATTGGATGAGCGCGGCGACGTTCATCTCGATGGCAGGTACGCTCTGGCTGCTCGGCTATGAAGGGTTGGCGTACATCCTGGGTTGGACGGGCGGTTACGTCGTGTTGGTGATGTTGCTCGCGCCGTATCTCCGCAAATTCGGTCAATTCACGATTCCGGATTTCGTCGCCGCGCGCTACGAGGGCAACCTCGCGCGCATCGTTGCCGCGCTGACCGGCGTGATCATTTCCTTCACGTACGTGACGGCGCAGGTGACCGGCATCGGCATCATCATGACGCGGTTTCTCGGCGTCAACTATCTCGTCGGCGTGCTCGTCGGCTTGAGTGCGGTGCTCTTTTGTTCGTACCTGGGTGGGATGCGCGCGGTGACCTGGACGCAGGCAGCGCAATGTATCGTGCTCGTGTTGGCGTATCTGATTCCGGTCACGTTGCTATCGTGGCGCGATACCGGTCTTCCGTTTCCACAAATCATGTACGGGCAGGCGCTCGAACAGATTGTGCAGTTGGAAGCCGCGCAAGGCATCGCTGAATCGTACGTCACGCCGTTCACGCACGGCACGGTGTTCAATTTTATCGCGCTGATGTTGTGTTTGATGCTGGGCACGGCGGGGATGCCGCACATCCTAGTGCGTTTTTACACGGTACCGAATGCGCGTGCCGCGCGCGCGAGCGTCGGCTGGGCGATGTTGTTTATCGCGCTGGTGTACTTGACCGCGCCGGCATACGCGGCGTTTTCGCGGTGGGAAGTTTTGCAAAATGTGATCGGCAAGCCAATCGGCGCGATGCCGGACTGGGCGCTCAACTGGGCGAATGTCGGACTGCTCGCGATCAAGGATTTGAACGGCGATGGAATTTTGCAAATGAGTGAATTGCGAATTGACCCGGATGTGGTTGTGCTCGCCACGCCTGACATCGCCGGTTTGTCACAGACGATTGCGGCGTTGGTCGCGGCGGGTGGTCTCGCGGCGGCGTTGTCTACCGCAGATGGATTGTTGCTTGTGATTGCCTCCGCGCTGTCGCACGATTTCTACGCGCGCACGTTGAACCCGGCGGCATCACCGCAAGCGCGCTTGTTGCTCAGCCGGCTCGCGGTGTTTGCGGCGGCGGTGATGGCGGCGGTCGTCGCGATTCGGCGGCTGGGGATTATCGTGCAACTCGTCGCGTGGGCATTTTCGTTCGCGGCGGCAACGCTTTTCCCCATTCTCGTGCTGGGAATTTTTTGGAAGCGCGCGAATGGGCGTGGCGCGGTCGCGGGGATGATCGCGGGCTTGGTCGTGACGCTGAGTTACATGCTGGCGAACGTCATCAATCCGAATTGGAATCTCTTGGGGATAACCGATGTGGCAGCGGGCATCTTTGGCATCCCGGTCAATTTTGCTATCGCCATCATCGTGAGTAAACTCACCAAGCCGCCGCCCAGCGAGGTCGCGCTGCTCGTTGAATCATTACGGCAACCGTAGCATCGTACGAGTGAAATGTTTGCACATGAGCGACTGGATATTTCGAGGTAGATATGCGTGGCCCATTTGCCATCGCTTTCGATTTGTTTTTTACGTTTGCGCCTATTGTACTCGTGATTGGCACAATATACAGTTTTCTAAAGTACCAAAGCATTCGGGCGCTACGCGAGCTCTTGGTTGCAATGGTAATTACGCAATACCGCAAAACTCACTTGGGCGCGTTGTCCGCCGGGAGCATTTTCCAACGACGCACCAAATCCTTGAGTTGAGCGTTGGATTGTTTGACGGAGCGTGTGTGCATCCGAAACCGACGGCGATGCGTGCGCACCCGT
>JACRBM010000081.1 GCA_016219275.1 Chloroflexota bacterium | reverse complement strand
GCACGCAAACGGGGACACTGGCTTCACGGCAAACGTATTACGCGTTTGGCACACCCCGCGCCTCCGACGTTGCCCAGATCACGACGATTACCGACTACACGTTTACGGGGCAACGCGCGGACAGTAGTGACGGATTGATGTTTTACAACGCGCGCTATTACGACGCCGCGATTGGGAGGTTTACGCAGCCGGATACGATTGTGCCGGACTGGTACGATCCACAGGAGTTGAACCGATATACGTACACAAGAAACAATCCGTTGCGGTACACGGACCCAAGTGGACATTGTGCTATTATATGTACAGGGGCTATCGGCTTGGTAGTCGGTGGACTAGTAGGATTTGGCGCGTATGCAATTACCCATCAGGGTAACTTCAACACGAACGACGCACTAGTTGCTGCGGGAACAGGGGCAGCTGCTGGATTATTGATTGGATCTGGAGTTGGAATTGCTGCAGGGAGTTCTGTGCTTGGCGGAATGCTGACCAGTGCCGGCATTGGTGCAGCTGGAAATGAGTTGTATTATACTGCCACACATCAGAGTAACTTTAATGCAACAGATCTAGTAATTCAAAGTGGAATGGGAGCGGCTACAGGAGCAGCAACTGGATTTGCTGCGGCAGGTCCATTCTCTGCAGGTGCAAAAATAGTTGCAAGTGGAGTCTACAACGCCATGGGCGCAGAATTTTCTTATATTTACGATAAGGGATTGGAGAATGTTACTCCAGCTGGAATTGCAACTACAGGAACGGTGGGGTTCATGGGTGGCGCTCTCGGCGGCAAATTCGCAGCGAATGATTATTCCTCTGTCTTGACAAAGAGCCACCCTATAATGATTAATCACGCGATGCCGACGCCGGCCGTAAACTACGTTTTTGAAAATAGCGCTTGGCCAGCCGCAGTGGATACCACCATTGGAACTGGGATTAGAGATTGGGGAGTCTGGACGGCGACAAATGCAGCTGTGGATTGGGTTAATCAATTCATTGCTCAATAGCGGAATGGAAAGATGACCACAGAATATATTCTGAAAATCGTTGCTGTACCCTTGATGATATTCTGGCTGATAGGGTACCTCGCTCATAAACAGCTCCGACCGGAGCAAGCCGATATCCGCCTACCACTGATAGCTCGCCTTTTTTTCGGCAATCCACGCGCTGATGGGACACTCAGTACGGCGGGCATCTGTGCACAGCTTTTCGGATACACAAATGCGACAACTTGGGTCCTGGTAGGGATGCGCCTGATAGACCGCGAGACAGGATTGTATGCCATATCGTCTGAGGCATTGCTTCTCTCATTGTGGTTTATCTGGACACAGCGATCTGGGCAGGGTGCTGAAAGGAGACCAGATATTGGAATTGACTATTTGAAAATGCATCGCCAATGGGAAACCAATACGCACAAACAGCAGATTCCTCTAGCGGTAATACGACCTGAAAGGAACTGGTGGGTCATTGGTTTTGTTGTCTTCACTTTTTCCGTATTCGCGTTGATGGCACTCTGGCTACTCTGGTTTTCCACAAGTAGACTATTACAGTTGCTCTCGACCGGGCTGATGCAAAGCAGCTATCCGTCAGTGGCCGTCTTTGTCCTTTTAGATATCCTAACCCTAGTTGGGATCCTTTTTGCAATCTTTCCGGTTGTCAGTTTGTTGGATATCCGTATTGATACCGAAGGCATCCGAGTGCTGACGCTTGCCGGTTATCGGTGCATGCGCTGGTCAGCTGTGACAGAGGCTCACGTCCGGGCACGTGATCAGATCGTACTTGTCTCAAGAGATCAAACTCTCTCAATCACACTCCTGACATTCAAATCACCGGAGAGTGTTATTGCCGAAATAGAAAAGCGCATTTCGGCGAGAGGACGTGACTCGGAGCAAGTTAGCTTGTCGTGATTTCGAGCGTGGATTGTATTACATCGACTCGTGCGTGCAGCGCCGACAGCGCGCGTCAAGAAAACGGTGAGCGGCACACCCACCTACTACGGGGAATTACAACGGACAAGTGCGGAAAGCAACGGACATTGTGCGTCCCAGGGTTTGTCCGTTTAGTTTCGGGGTTGTCCGTTGTCATCCCTTCCGCGTCGCAAGCATCGCGTTCAATCGCACGCACATTGAAAGCAAGTCTCGGAGGAAAAACCTATGCTACACATCAAAACCAAACTGTTCTTTTTCGTTCTAATTGTTTCGTTCCTTCTTCTGGCATGGCTAGGCGTCGCGCCCCCCGTCGTCCCAATCGCGCAGGCGCAATCCAGCACGCTCTACACCCAGTTCACCGCGCAAAACCTGGACCCATCCACCGTGATGAATGTGCGCGTCAAATATTCCGACGCCAACGGTTCGCCGGTGTTGACGACGACGCACACCGTCAATCCGTATCGTAGCATCACAATCAACCAACCCAGCCAGGTAGGACTCGCCACTACCTTCAACGGCTCCGCCGTCTTTGACGCGGATAGACCCTTTGGTCTCGTCGTCAACGAGTACAACGGTACCGTTGGCGCGCTCGGCAAGAATTTTCGGACGGAGAGTTACATCGGCGCGTCCACCCCGGTTACCGAAACCGTGCTTACGCAACTCCTCAAGAATGTGTACGACCCTGGTAATGCGATCACGTACAATTCTAGTCTCAAGATTCAAAACACAAACACGGGTCAATTTGCCACCGTCACGATCAAGTACAAGCAAAGCTACGGCGAGGAGTACACCCATTCGGGCATCGTGATTTCGCCCGGCGGCTGGTACGCGATTGATCTACCGAACGACAGCGCGCTCACCAACGTCTCAGTGTTCTATGGCACCGCGCGCATCACTTCGACCCAGCCCATCGTCGTCATCGCGTACCACAGCACGGCAATCTCATTGGCGAACTACGTGGGACTCTCCGCGGCGAATGCCTCGACGACACTCTATTTTCCACAATTAATCAAGAACATCTATGATTCCGGGGCAAATTTCACATGGAACAACGGCGTCTCAGTCATGTCATTCGACGGTACACCCGCGAACGTCACGATGACGTACAAGAGCAGTGATGGCGCGTTTACTGTCAGCGAAAGTCAAGTTGCCGCGCCCATAGGACTTTTCGATCTTCGCTACAGTAGTGCGCTTGCCGGCGTGTCGAGTTTCTACGGCTCAGGTGTCATCACCGCCGACAAGCCAGTTGTCGCGACGATCAACATGGTCTCCAACACCGACACCACACGCGGTACCCGCGCGGCAACGTATCGCGCGTTTTCGAGCGCGATGGGCGGCACGCGCGTGTTTCTACCATCGTTGTGGAAAAACGCGACGGACCCCGCAACCGGAGTGTCATGGGGTACCGGGGTGGTCGGTCAGTTGATCGGCAATTCGGCAACAACCGTCACGCTCACGTACTATCTCACGAACGGCATGACCGCATCGCAATCGGCGACGATCAGTCCCAGCGTTCCCATGTTCACTTTCGATCAGCGGTATTTTGCCGGCATACCCGATGGAACCATCGCGTCAGGTGTCTTGACGACGAATCCACCACAATCAATTATCGCGGCAGTCTCTTTTGCAACCGCCTCAACCACGTATGGCGACGCGTGTATGTACTACGAAGGAATTGGGCAATAACTCTTTTGCAAGAACAACACCTTCGCCAAAATCATAAATTCATCCGCGAATAACGCGAACCCTGGCACATGCGTTCCCGCCAGGGCAAGTGTAACGCGAATGAATTAAAAAATTAGCGGCGATTCGCGTTATTCGCGGATAAAAAAACGGGTGAAAACGATTTGGCGAAGGTATTGAAGAATCAACCTATTTGCCGAACGCGATTTTCGTAGGGCAATTTTCCAAAATTGCCTACGCGCGCTTCTCCGGTTCTTGATTGACGAGGGCATTGAAGAATAGGATGCAGCCTGCTGGGCGCGCGGACAATCGCGGATCAAAAAAACGCTCGAACCAAGAAGGACTTGCCATCACAGCAAGTCCTTTTTTCATCGCGATTTTTTCGCCTATTTTCCGGCGCGGAACGCGTTGCGAATCAGATCGGGCGCGAACTGCCCGCCCATTTCGCCCTCCGCCGCATAACGATACACTGCCGCCGAATAAATTCCACCCAGCGTCGAGCTGATGAGCGCGAGCGCGATGTACGCGAACACGCCCAGGACGATGCCGCCGACGATCAACACCACAACGTTCGCCGCCACACCCAGGACGACGACCGCGCCCGCGAGGATGGTCGCCAACAAAAAGAACAGGAAGAACACCAAGCCCATTCCGCCCCCGCCGGCGATTTGTTCGCCCCAGGTGCGCTTGAGCAAACTCGCGCTGCGCTTGACGGCTTCGATCGGTCCGACATTTTCGACGACGAGCACTGGCACGACGAGGTACGTCGCAATGTTCCACGCCGTGCCGATGATCGAACGAACGATGTTCGCGAGCGTGCCGCGTCCAGTGAGCGCCTGTAAAATCATGCCGACCGTCGAGGCGATCAACGCGTAGCCAATGATCGCGCCAAAGCGGCTGAACGCGATCTGAAAGCCGTCGCCGACCGTCGGGTCGCCGCCGCGCAGGCGAATCATCGCCGCGCCGACGAGCGCCGAGTTTGCAAAGATGATGACGGTGTACTGCGCGAGGTAGAACAGAAAAAGCAAAACGTAACCCAGGATTTCATTCCCGCCTGCCGAGTAGAGAATGAACCCTGGGACGGCAAAAGCAAGCGCCACGCCCAGCGCGGCAATCGCCGAGATGAGCGGAAAGACGATCAACTCTTTGTCGGCGAGCAACACATTCCACGATGCTTTCACCAAATTCCACGAACGCGCTAGCGTAGACATTTTTCCTCCTCAGAGAATTCGACCGCCGACCGCCGCAGCTGAATTGCGGTCGGTGGTCGTTTCGTCTAGTTCCCCCAACGAGCATCCTGGGTTGTCGAACCTGGTTTTACGCCGATGAAAAAACAAATTCATCCGCGAACAACGCGAATTGCGCGAATAAGAAGAAAAAATTAGCGAAGATTCGCGTAATTCGCGGATAAAGGAACGATGGCTGAGTAGTTACTTCGATTTACGGTATGCGTTGCATCCAAGACCTGTCAGGTTTCCGCGAAGCGAACCTGACAGGTCTGCCGTAAACGCGTTAGGAATTTGCTCTAATGCCGGAAATGTCTGACCCCGGTCACGACCATCGCGAGGTTTGCCGCGTCCGCCGCGGCAATCGCTTCCGCATCGCGCTGCGAACCGCCGGGCTGGACGATTGCGGTGATGCCGGCTTGCGCCGCCACTTGAACCGAATCGGCAAAGGGGAAGAACGCGTCGGATGCCATCACCGCGCCGCGCGATTTATCTTGTGCGCGTTCCGCCGCGATGCGAACACAATCCACGCGATTCGGTTGTCCGCCGCCAATGCCGACCGTCGCTTCGCCGCGCGCGAACACAATCGCGTTTGACTTGACATGTTGCACGGCGCGCCACGCGAATTTCAACGCGCGCAATTCGTCCGCCGTCGGCGCGCGTTTGGTTACGACTTGCCACCCCCCCTCGATCCCCCCCGTCGTTGACAGGGGGGATGGCGGATCGCCCAAGTCCAAGTCTTGGCGCAGAATGCCGCGCGTGATCGAGCGCAACTCGTGGCGCGGCTCGACGGCGAGATCGGGCATCGCGACCAAGCGACAATTCTTTTTCGCCGCGAGCACCGCGCGCGCATCGTCGGTGAATCCCGGCGCGGCGATGCACTCGACGAACAACGCGCCGAGCGCGCGCGCCGTATCGCCGTCGAACGCGCGATTGCTCGCGATGACGCCGCCGAACGCGGAGCGCGTGTCGCTCGCAAATGCGCCGGCGTACGCGTCCGCGAGTTTGTCCGCCGAGGCGATGCCGCACGGCGACAGGTGCTTGACGATACAAATCGTCGGGCGCTCGAAACTGACTGCCGCGCGCCACGCCGCATCGAGATCGAGCAAATTGTTGTACGACAATTCCTTGCCTTGCAAGAATTTCCCGCCGAGCGGTCCCGCGCCCGGTTCGTACGAATACAACGTCGCGGCTTGGTGCGGATTTTCGCCATAGCGCAATGTTTGGACGCGATACGCGTTTACGCGAAACGCGTCACCGCCGGCGAGATAGTTCGCAATCGCGGCATCGTACTGCGCGGTGAGCGCAAACCCTTTGAGCGCGAGTCGCTTGCGCGTGTCCTCGCCGATGTTCCCCGCGCGTAATTCCGTGAGCACGCTCGCATAATCGCGGGGATCGCAAACGAGTGTGACGCGCGCGTGATTCTTCGCCGCCGCGCGAATCAACGTGACGCCGCCGATATCAATGTTCTCGATGGCTTCGGCGTGCGTGACGTTGGGCTTGCCAATCGTCTGTTCGAACGGATATAAATTGCACGCGACGAGGTCAATGTAATCCCAGCCCAGGTTTTTCAACTGTGCGAGATCGTCGTCAGTCGCGCGCGCGAGCAAGCCGCCGTGAATCGCGGGGTGCAACGTCTTGACGCGTCCGCCGAGAATTTCCGGCGAGCCGGTGTACTCGGCGACTTCGGTCACCGCGATCTGATTGTCGCGCAACGTCTTCGCCGTGCCGCCGGACGCGATAAGCCGCCAACCCAGGTCGCGTAGTCCGCGCGCAAACTCAATGAGACCGGTTTTGTCGTGCACGGAAAGAATTGCTTGAGCCATGTTTTTTCTCCATTTTTGATTTGGGATTTAGGATTTGCGATTGACAACGGATACAAACACCCCGTTCTCGCGATGAAAACGGGGTGTGGGGTACTAGCGTTGCGCGGCTTGGCGCACCAGGTCACGACACCACGCGGCAACTGCCGGGTCGAGCAGCGGCTCAGGGTCGCGCCTGTAATCAATGCGTAGATCATAGCGCGCCGAAGCGTACACGCGCGCGAGGAGTTCGCCGAGTGCGAGCGTTGGCTCGGTTTCGCCTTTTTGCAAGGGAATGTGAATGCTAGAGATCGGATCGGTGATGTTGAATGGAAAGAGTTGCGCCTTGCCGCGTTCCCAGCCGCGCCGCACGAGAATGCGATAGTGGCTCGCCGGCAAATGACCCATCGGCATAGGTTTGCCGGCGCGCAATAGATCAATCTCGACCCGGTTCGTGCGCGCGCCGAAAATTTCGAGTCGTTTTTCCTCGTACTCTTCGCGACCTTTACCCGCAAGTTTGTTGGCAGGCGAAAGAATTTCGATGGCGGTTATGACTCTGTGTGTAGCGGTCTCGCGGATTTCCAAGTAACCGTGATGAATTTCGTCGGGAATTGGGACATCTACCGTGATCGCGCGTTCGAGCACGGCAACTGGAGCGCTTGCCAGAGTTGGCTCACCCGGTTCGCGTGGTTCGCCCAGGACTGCGGCATCGGGGCGTCCGACGAACGTGTCTGGATCGGTTGCCGCGATGTACGTGCGTTCTTCGAGGGCAACATAGTAGCGCGGCGCAAGTTGCGGGGCGAGCGTATCACGAATTGCCACCGTGAGTGCATGATGGACATCGTGCCACAAGGAGGGTTTTTCCAAATACGGGTCCATCCCAGGAAAAGGAGATTTCATTTCATACCTCCAATATAATCGCGCATCGCTATTATAGCAGAACCGGATTATCGCGACAATCGCACGCGGCGTATCGCTTCCGGCAACCGCGTCAACAAATCGCCCGCGACGACGCCGGCGTCGCCGATTTCGCGCGCGGCGATTTCGCCGGCGAGTCCGTGCAAGTACGCGCCGGCAATGGCGGCATCGTACGGCGATAATTTTTGCGCGCGCATCGCGACAATAGTACCGGCGAGCACATCGCCGGTGCCGGCGGTCGCGAGCGCGGGTGTCGCGAATGGAAGAATGGTTGTGCGTCCATCAGGCGCGGCGACGACGGTAAACGCGCCTTTGAGCACGACGACTTGTTGCCACTGCGCCGCGAATTTTTTCGCGATGCCCACGCGGTCGGCTTGCACCTGGGCGCGCGATAAACCGGTGAGCGTCGCCATTTCGCCGGGATGTGGTGTGAAAATCGCGGCGTTCGGCGCGAGACGCGTCCACCATTCGCCGGCTTGCGCGAGGGCGTAGAGTGCGTCCGCGTCAATGACAAGTGAATTACGAATTACGAATTTCGAATTACAAATTTGTTCGAGCAAGGTCTGGACAAATTCAAGGGTCTTGGGATGGCGTCCGAATCCGCAGCCGACGAGTAACGCATCGTAATCGGCAAGTTGGTTACACAAGACAGAAGCCGCATCGGGAACAAGCGCGCCAGCGTCGTCGGGCAGTACGACGAAGGTCGTCTCGTGCAACGCGCTCGCGAGCATCGGGTAGATCGTTCGCGCGAGCGCGAGCGTCACAAGTCCCGTGCCCGCGCGCGTTGCCGCGCTCCCCGCGAGAAACGCCGCGCCGACATAATTCGCCGAGCCGACGCACAGCAGCGCTTTGCCGAACGTGCCCTTGTGTGAATCGCGCGCGCGTCGCGGAAGTAGTGCGGCAATGTCGCGCGCGGTGGCAACGTTTGGCGCGTTGGCATCTGCCCATTCATCGCGAATGCCAATATCCGCGACGACGAGTTCGCCAACCGCGTTCGCACCCGGAAATGCAAGTTGTCCGACTTTGGGAAACGCGAATGTCACCGTGAGATCAGCGTAGGGCGTTGCGGGATCGAGCGCGCCGGTGTCCGGGTTGAGTCCGCTAGGCAGGTCTATCGCGACGACGAGTGGCGAGTGCTGGGGTGCCGGGGAGAGTGGGAGCAGGGGCGCGATGTCTCCTGGTTTCCTGGTCTCCTGGTCTACAACTTGCAACAATTCTTTGAGCCAACCCTCAATCGGACGGGCGACGCCAGTGCCGAGCAAAGCGTCCACAATCACATTGCTTTCGGCGACGAGTTTCCGCAATGCGACGAAATCGGCGTCGTTCTCTGCGCGCGTTTCGACCAGGTTGCGTTCGCGGCACAGTCGCCAGTTTTCGTCGTTCGCGTTCCCCGCGCGTTTCCAAATGTAGAGCGACACGCGCGCGCCGGCATCGTGCAAGTATCGCGCGCACACCAGCCCGTCACCGCCGTTGTTGCCCGGTCCGACGAGCATCAGCACGCGCGCGTCACGCGGCTCGACGCGGTCCGCGATCACGTCGGCGACCGCTTTGCCAGCGCGTTCCATCATCATCGCGTACGAATTGCCGCTGGCGTCCGCGCGTTGTTCGAGCGCGCGCATCTCATTTGCGGTTACGAGTTTCATGGTTGGATTTTGGAAGTTGGATTGACGCATCACGTTTTACGTTTCACGTTTCACGTTTTTCGTTTTGCTCTTGATTCTTTCCCACGCCGCGCGCACGCGTGCTAACTCGGCGGAGAGATCGCGTTCGGCGTAGTGCGTGGCGACGTATGCCTCGGTGATTTCGCGCAGGTCGTCGCGTTCTTCACTCCACGTGTTGCTCAAGCGCGGCAAGTACTCGTACGGTGTCTCGGCGATTTGACGCGGCAGACCGGCTTGGCGCGCGTGCGCGGCGAGCGCGGCGTAGATGCGGCGAATGGATTCAGCCGCGATGGACGGTGGACGCCATTTGGCTTGACGCGGTTTCGTCATGGGCGCGCGCTGCACTCGCTCGTCCGATTCAATGGATTCGCGCGCGTAGGTTTCGGCTTCGATCTGCGTCATGCGACGATGCAAGGCGCGCGCGATGACATAGCCGATGGCGAGTACGACGGCGAGCACGAACGCGACTTTCAATAGCGGAAGGAGTTGAGCAAATTGGTCGAGAAATGTTAACACATCTTGGGTGTTCTCATTCGGCGCGCGCGGAAACATGCCTTGAACGTTTTCGATCACGCGACTTAGCCCGCGCATCAACGGACGCAAGAATTCGACGAGCCATTCCGCGAGGAATCCGAATGGAATCGCGAAGAGGAGCAGGACGGTAGACAAAAGCATCCACATCGGCGAGAGCAAACCCAGGAACGCCGTGGCAAGGTCGAGCGTGAACACTTGCGCCGCGATGCCGCCGAGAAACAAGACGAACGCAATCGCCGCGAGCAGCGTGATCGCCCAGCGCGGTCCCAGATGCGTTTGATCGCTGTTCTCTTCGATGCGCGCGAGCGCGACGGCGAGGAGCGCCACGCCGAAAAACGCGACGACCCAGGTCGTCAAATCCAATCGTACAGTCACGCTGGCGACCGCGGCAGTGAACAACAGGACGACGACGCCGACGCGAAAACGAAAACCGACGAACCACAACGTCAATGGTCTCTGCGCGTACGTCAGCCCGCGCACGAACGCGAATAAAATTCCTAGCCCGATGAAACGTTCGGGTGTAATGACGACCCAGTTCATCAAAAAGCCGACGATAAAGCGCGGGACCCACATCAGGTCGTCGGGGTCGAGACGCGCGTACAGTTCGATGCGCGCAACCGCGAGAATCGTGATGACCGCGATTGCAATCGCGGCGAGTTGTAGGACAAGCCAGTTGCGATTTGAGCGCGGCAAGATGCGCCCGGTTGCCAATGCGATCCAGTACGCGAGAAAAATCGCGAACGCGGAAATTGGACGCGTACCCGCGAGCGCGGCAAACACGGCGAGCACCGCATACGTCCAGCACGTTTCCATCGCGGCGAGCAGTGCGAAACGCAACTCGCGACGAAGGGAAATCGGGACGCGGACCCTTGCACCGCCCGCAAGGGCAGGTGTTAACGCGGATTTACGCGGATTTTTCATACCCTAAACTTTCGCCTGCCGCACAACAATTCCTTCCAGGTCATCGCGCGGCGCGAAATTTTCGTCGAGCGAAATCAGCGCGAGGCGACGACCGGCGCGCCGCAAGCGCAACATCTCGGCGAGCAGCGGCTCGGTGACGATGCCGGTGATGACGACGAGCGTCGCGCCCCAGGATAGTGACGAGGTTTCGTGGCGCATCAATTTTTCAATCGGCGTGGTGACGAACGAGGTGATCGCGGCGAGCGCTTCGAGCATGTGGCGCAGTTGATTCGGGTCGCGGCTCGGCAAAATTTTCAAACGCTGGTCCGAGTCGAGCCAGGTGCCGTTCGCGACGAGTCCAACCGAGTACTTGTGCTCCGCGGCGTATGCCGCGAGGGACGCGGCGAGACTGATGACGCGCTCGAGCAAAACTGGGTCGGTGCCTTGCCACGTTTGCTCGAACGTCGCGACGTTGACGAATAGAATCCACTGGTACGTCATCGTTGGGTCGTACACTTTGACTTGCAGTTCGCCGCGTCGCGCGGTCGCGCGCCAATGGATATGCTTGGGCGCGTCATCGGGACGATAATCGCGCACGCCGCGCGGTCGCGACGGGTCGTCGAAAATTGGCACGCGCGACTTGGCTTCGCCAAGTGGATCCTTGGGCGGTAAGCCCCAGTCTTGCGCCAGCAGGATGCGCGGATAAACGATCAAGCGATCCACGCGCGGACTCGTCCACTCGCGTTCGAACAAGCCGAACAAATCGCCGGAGCGGATGCGCGCCGGACCGAGCGTATAGTATCCGCGCTGATCACAAGGAATGTGATACGTCCAGCGTACGCGCTCGAATCCGTTGAGTGACGCGCGGTGCGCGAGAAAACCGGTGAGAGGCACGGGCGAGGGTGCGAGTGGCTTTTCGCGCGGAGTCAATGCCGACGGAAACCGGTCGTCAATCGCGACCCAGGCGAGCGGGACATGTTTGTGATTGCTGACGCGTGTGACGAGTTCAACTGTTTCGCCGACAAAGACGCGATGCTCGTTCAACACCCGGTCGTAATGGACGCGCCACGCCGCGACGCGATTCCACGCCCACGCGACCGGAATGATGACGAGCAAGAACGCGGCAAGCACAATCAATGTATTCGATTGCACCGCCACGCCGATGAGAATCATCAGCGCGGCGAGGTGAATCCAGGACGAGTTAAACATCAAGGATGAAGGATGAAGGATGAAGGCGGAAAGCAAAAGAATTGTTCTTCATCCGTTTGCCTTCATCCTTCATCCTTCGAATTTACTGTTCTACCGGCACTGGCACCGACTCGACGACCTCGCGCACGACCTGGGCGGCGTCGCGTCCGCGCAAACGCGTTTGCGCGCTGATGATGAGCCGATGCGTGAGGACGAACGGTGTGAGGTATTTCACATCATCAGGCAGAACGAAATCGCGTCCCCGCAATGCGGCAAGCGCCTGCGCCGCGTGGTAGAGGTAAAGCGAGCCGCGTGGGCTTGCGCCCAGTTCAACCGCGGAATGCTCGCGCGTCGCGCGCACAATCGCGATGATGTACTGGCGCACCGAGGTTTCGACACGCACATGGCGGACGGCGCGTTGCATCGTGAGAATCGTATCGTTGCTCGCAACGGCGTCCAAGTGTTCGAGCGGATCGGCGCGTTCGAAACGCAGAACCATCGCGTTCTCTTCGGACTCGGTTGGATAGCCGAGCGCGAGCCGCATAAAAAAGCGGTCCACTTGCGCTTCGGGTAGGGGGAACGTGCCTTCGAGTTCGATCGGGTTTTGTGTCGCGAGGACGAGAAACGGACGCGGCAACATCTTCGTCGCGCCGTCCACCGTCGTTTGGCGTTCTTGCATCGCTTCGAGCAGCGCCGATTGCGTGCGCGGCGTCGCGCGATTGATTTCGTCGGCGAGGACGATCTGCGCCATAATCGGTCCGGCGCGATATTCGAATTCCTGGGTCTTTTGATTATAAACCGAGAGACCCGTCACATCGCTGGGCAAGAGATCGGGCGTGAATTGAATCCGGCGAAACGAACAATCGAGCGAACGCGCTAATGCTTTCGCGAGCGTCGTCTTGCCGATGCCCGGAATATCTTCGAATAGGAGATGACCTTCGCACAGCAACGCGACGAGCGCGAGATCAATGACCTCGCTTTTTCCGATGATGACCTGGTTCACATTTTCGCGGATGCGTTGCGCGGTGGCTTGAATGTCGGAGATGCTGGGTGGATTCATGGACGAGTTCCTGTTTGTGGAAAATGGAGTGTAATGCGTGATATGTATTGCGTATTGCTTGAGATTCTACCACACAATTATTCTTTAGACTAATGCCTGCACGCGTGGTATAATGCGCCACGTTTGAGAGAGGAAATGATGCTCGCAATCAAGTGGAAGACGTACCCAGCGCGTTTGTTTGTCGGTTCCGGTCTGACGCTTTTTTTCTGGTTCGCGTCGTGGACGCGGCTGGGCGCGCTCGGCGAGTACGCGTTCTTTCCGCAATGGCTCGGCTTGATTCTCGTACTCGACGCGCTCGTTGCGCTGCGCCAAGGTTCGTCGTTGCTGACGCGCAACCCGCGCGAGTTTGTTGCGCTGTTCGTGTTGAGTGGACCGGTGTGGTGGTTGTTCGAAGGACTGAACGCGTTCGTCAAGAATTGGCATTATCTTGGATCGGAGATATATCCGGCGTGGCAGTACATCCTCGTCGCGACGATTGATTTTTCGACGGTGATACCCGCGGTGTTCGAAATGACCGAACTCGTCGCAACGTTCGGCTTTCTCGAACGATTCCGCGCGCTGCCGCGATTCCACTTGACGCCGCGTGTTGCGTGGGTTGCGATGTACGCCGGGGCGTTCGCGTTCGCGGCAGTGATTCTTGCGCCGCATTACGCGTTTCCGCTGACCTGGTTGTGGGTCGTGCTGATCGCCGACCCGCTCAACTTTTTGCGCGGACGCGCGTCGCTCCTCGCTCAACTTGCGCGCGGCGATGCGCGGTTGATCGTTGCGCTCGGACTCGGCGCGTTGCTGTGCGGATTTTTCTGGGAAATGTGGAATTTCTTCGCGATGCCGAAATGGTACTATACCGTGCCGTTCGTTGGCTTTGCGAAAATTTTTGAAATGCCGATCCTGGGTTACGGCGGCTATCTGTCGTTCGCGTGGGAATTGTACGCGCTGTATCATCTCGCGTGGAACAAACTGGGTCGCACGCCGCGCGCGTTAATGATGGATCATTTTTCGGATTGAGGGATATGAAACCAAACGCACAAAAATCACTTGAAAAACTTTTGGGCAAGGATCAAGTCACAACGCGTCCGGTTGAATTGATCACATACGAAACGGACGCGGGAATTGATCGCGGTAAACCCGAGGCAGTTGCGTTTCCGCAATCGCCGGACGATGTGGTGCGCTTGGCGCGCTGGGCGAGCGAGCACAACGTCGCGCTCATCGGTCGCGGCGCGGGCACCGGTTTGTCCGGCGGCGCGGTCGCGGAACACGGCGGCGTCATCGTCGCGTTCGCGCGGATGAACCGCGTGACTGAATTCGATTTGATCGGACGCTCGGCAGTCGTCGAACCTGGGACGCTGAACCTGGGTCTCGACGCGCTCGCCAAACAGAATGGCTTGTACTTTCCACCCGACCCGGCGAGCCAGCGCGCGTCGTCCATCGGCGGCAACGTCGCGGAGAACGCGGGCGGACCGCACTGTTTCAAATACGGCGTGACGACGAATTATGTGACCGGGATGAACATTGTACTTGCCGATGGTCGCGCGATACGCCTGGGTGGACGCGCGCTCGATTATCCTGAGTACGATTTGGTTGGCTTGCTCGTCGGCAGCGAAGGGACGCTCGCGCTCATCACCTCGATTGATCTGCGAATGATTCCAAATCCGCCGGGCATCAAGACGATGATGGCGACGTTCGATTCCGTACCGCAAGCCGGCGATGCCGTGTCTGCGCTCATCGCGGCGGGACTCGTCCCGGCGACGATGGAGATGATGGATCGCAAAATCGCCGGCATCATCGAAGAGGCGATGCACGTCGGTCTGTCGCTCGATGTTGCCGCGACGATCATCGTCGAAGCGGATGGTTACCCCGCGAGTCTCGATGCGCAGATCGAAGAAATGGCGGACTTGCTTCAAGCCAAGGGCGCGCGTAGTTTACGCATCGCGCAGAGCAACGAGGAACGCGATCGGTTGTGGTACGCGCGCAAGAGCGCGGCGGGCGCGATGGCGCGTCTTGCGCCGGAGCATTATACGGTGGACATTACCGTGCCGCGCAGTCAACTTGCCGACACATTGCGCGAGGTGGACGCAGTCGTGAACAAGCACGCGTTGACGACCGGCTATTTGTTGCACGCGGGCGACGGCAATTTCCATCCAATGATTTTGGTGATGAACCCGCACGATCAAAACGAAAAAGACCGCATCGCGAATGCCGGGCGCGAGATCGCGCAAATCGGCGTGAGCCGGAACGGCAGCATCACCGGCGAACACGGCGTCGGCATCGAGAAACGCGAGTTTATGCCGATCATGCACAATGACGCGGAATTGCTCGCGATGTGGGATGTCAAGCAAGTGTTCGATCCGCGCGGCTTGCTCAATCCTGGGAAAATATTTCCGACCCAGATGCCGCAATCGTTTTCGCCGCATCGCGATGGCGCGTTGCCCGGCGATGTGTTCACCCCGGCATCGAGCGAAGAGGCGGCGCGTGGCATTGCCGCGCTTGCCGACGCGGGGCGCAAAATCGCAATTCAGAATTCAGAATTCAGAATTCAGAATTCAGAATTCACAACTCTCTCAACCTCAAACCTGACCGGTGTCAAAGAATTCGCGCCGGACGATCAGTACATCATCGTCGGCGCAGGGACGCGATTGGATGAATTGCAAACGATGCTCGCGCGCGATAAAAAATTCATTCCGCTTGCCTCGCCGTACCGCGACGCGACGATGGGCGGGATCGTCGCGGCGAACATCAACGCGCCACTGCGAGTGCGGTACGGCAGTGTGCGCGATGTGGTGCTCGCGCTGACGGTCGCGCTGGGCGATGGACGCGTGATTCGCGCCGGTCGCCCGGTCGTCAAAAATGTTGCGGGGTACGATCTCGCCAAAGCGTTCATCGGTTCGTTCGGCACGCTCGGTTTGATCACCGAGGTCACGCTCAAAGTCGCATCGCATCCGCGCGCGCGCCGAACTTTAGTCGCGCCAATGGACGATTTCTCGCGCGGCGTCGCGTGGGGCGTGCAACTGTTGCCGCGCGCATTGAGCGCATCGTCGGTCGTGCTGACGAACGCGCGAGTGGAGGGTGTGACGAGTCGCTTCGCGCTTGCGTACACAGCGGAAGGTTTGCGCGAGGATGTGGACGCGGAGTTGGAACAGGTACGTGAGACATTGAGAGCAAACGGTGCGACCGCGTTAATCGAAAACGCATCGCTGAGCGGAACGGATATTTGGGCGAGTGCGCTGGCGAACGCGTTGGGCGAATCGCGCGGTGTGATTCGCGCGGGCGTACCGGCAAAAGCGATTGCGGAATTCGCGCGCACACATTCGTCCGCGTTGGAGCGCGACGCGTTCGTCGTGGATATCGCGAGCGGAATGGTTTACGCCGCGCCGCCCGCGCGTGAAATCGAAAACGCGCGGACGCAGTTGACCGCGTTTCGCCAATCCGCGCACGCACTCGACGGTTACGCGATCGCGATGAGCGTGCCGGACGAATGGCGCGGCGCGCTTGATGTATGGGGCGAATCGCCCGCGTCGCTCGATGTAATGCGCGCGCTCAAAGCGCGGTGGGATCCGCGCGGGATTCTCAATCCTGATGTGTTCGTCGTATGATCGCGCGTTTCTTGATTGTGCGAAGGGAAAAACGCAGTACCGCAAAACTCACTTTTTGACTAAACAGGGTTCTCATGCACACTGTCTCTATCCTACCAAAGAAAGAGCAGCGCATGAGAACCCCAAAGACATTATACCATACGACGCCGACGATATATCCCTGTGAAT
>JACRBM010000080.1 GCA_016219275.1 Chloroflexota bacterium | reverse complement strand
TTCGAGTTCGTGGACTTCACGCCGAGTTGGTTTGCGAACAGTTAAAGTGCGCGTCATGAGTGAACCTCCTGAATTGAAATGGTACACTCATTCTAACAGAGGTTATGTGAAAATTACTCATATCGGTTATGTGAAATGACGGTTAACAAAATTTAACCTCAAAACTCTTGCATACCCAGGTTAGAGGCGTTATAATTCGGATGTTGAAAACCAGGTCTGTGAGGAGATCAACCATGAAAAGTGAGACTAGGTATTTTGTTCTGACAACATTATTGGTTAATGCTGTCCTGCTCTTTGCGCTCGGCGTACCCGTACATGCCAAACCGATGGTGGTCACATTCACGGTCAACGACACGACTGATTTGATTGACGACAATTTGACGGACGGTGTATGCCACACGACGACAAACACGTGTACGCTGCGCGCGGCGGTGATGCAAGCGAACGCGTTGGGCGGGACGAACACGATCAATTTGCCGGCGGGTATGTTTGTGCTCACGATTGCCGGGAATGGACTCGACAATGTAGGCGATCTCGACATTAGTAGCAATCTAACCATCATGGGTTCTGGTGTAGTGAATACCGTGATAGATGGAAATCAAACTAATCGGGTTTTCCGTATTTCTTCTAACTACCGAGTGGCTATCAGTGGTTTAACGATTCGAAATGGAAAGAAATACGATTTCTCAGCGTACGGTGGTGGTGTTTACAATTCGGGTAGTGTGATCCTTTCGAATGTTAACCTTGATAACAATTCTGCAGATGCCGGTGGTGGTATCTGGAGTGAAGGCGAACTTGTCGTGTCAGATAGCCAAATTATCAACAATACAAGTTGGACGATGGGTGGCGGGATTATGAGTAACGGTAGTCTGAGTCTAACGAATACTCTCATCAAACAAAACGTGGTGACAGATACCACGACTGGCTTGGGTGGTGGCTTGGCAATCTCTGGGCAAGCAGAGCTGACTAATGTTACGGTCAGTAGTAACTCTGCCCCATTCCATAGTGGCGGAATTGCCAATGGAGGGATTCTAACGGTGACCAACAGTTCTATCGTTGGTAACAGTTCTTTGAATTATTCTGCCGCCATTTTTAGTAGTCGAGGTAGCACATTGACATTGACCGCCAGTACCGTTAGTAGCAATACCACAGGTTTTGGTCTGATTTCAATTTCCGGAAACGCTTCACTGACGAATGTAACGATCAGCGGTAACACCGCGCAAGCAGGCGCGGGAATTGAAAATGCTGGAAATATCACACTTACGAACGTAACGATCAACGGCAATCAAGCGACAAACCCAAATGGGATTGCCGTAGGCGTCTACAATAGTTACAACGTGGACAGTGTCGTGCGACTCAAAAACACGATTATCGCATCGAACGGCACAACCCCAAATTGCCTGAGCGATATGGGCTTGGGAATCATTTCGCTGGGACACAACATCAGTACGGATAGCTCCTGCAATCTCAATGCGACGGGCGACAAGCCAACGACTAATCCACTTCTTGGTTCGCTCGCGAACAACGGCGGCGCGACGCAAACACACGCGCTTTTATCCGGTAGCCCGGCGATCAACACGGGTGACAACAATGGATGCCCCTCAACCGATCAGCGCGGGCAATCGCGAGTTGGGACTTGTGATATCGGCGCGTATGAGTATGGTTTGCCAACGGCGGTGGCTGTAAATTCGTTCGCGGCGTACAACGACCACACTGGGTTGCCCCGTTTGTTTCTGCTGGGAATTATCGTTATCGGTGGAGTGGTGATCGCCGGTAGCGTACGCGCGCGGCGGCGTGACGTGAGGAACTGAGTGGTTGCATAATCTGGATGCCGAAAACTTTGTCCATCAGGAGATAAATCATGAAAAGTGGGACTAGGTATTTTGTTCTGACAACATTATTGGTTAATGCTGTCTTGCTCTTTGCGCTCGGCGTACCCGTACATGCCAAACCGATGGCGGTCACATTCACGGTCAACGACACGACTGATTTGATTGACGACAATTTGACGGACGGTGTATGCCACACAACAACAAACACCTGCGCGTTGCGCGCGGCGTTGATGCAAGCGAACGCGTTGGGAGGAGCGAACTCGATTAATCTACCGGCTGGAGTGTATCTCCTGACACGTGCCGAAAGTGGCGGAGGGAATTTTCCAACTTTTGGAGATTTTGATATTACTTCTGATATGACCCTCAATGGCGCTGGAGCGAGCAACACAATTATTGATGGGAACATGCTTGATCGCGTCTTTGAAATTTGGGCACCTGCCCGTGTCACCATCTCGAATGTGACCATTCGCAACGGTTCTCCTTATCAAGCGGGAGAAGGCGGAGGGATTAACAATGCGGGGGTTCTAACGATCACTAATTCAACGGTTACCAGCAACACGGTGATTAATCGTGGAGGTGGTATCCGCAATTATGGTACTCTGTACATGTCGAATGTGAATCTGAACAACAACACTTCGGGGAGTGAAGGAGCGGGCTTGAATAATTCCGGCTTTGCTTACCTGGAAAATGTACACATCGTTTCCAATAACGGATATGTTGGAGGTGGCTTTGACAACCAAGGAACGTTGGTTTTGGAGAACAGCACGATTAGCGAGAATGTGGCATCGGTCGGTGGTGGTGTTGGTAATAGTGCTAATTTAACCATCCTAAACAGCAATATACTAACCAATACCGCAGACGCGGCGGGTGGTTTATTCAGTACAGGTTTCGTGACACTTACAAATGCCCTAATTGCAAATAACCAGGCGAACCAACGTGGTGGGGGAATTACTTCTGGTGGTTTAATGACAATCACGAATGTAACGATCAGCGGTAATACCGCGCAAGAAGTCGCGGGGATTCACAATGTTGGAAGTATGACTCTGACGAATGTAACGATAAATGGCAATCAAGCGACGAACCTGAATGGTATTGCGGCAGGTATTTACAACAGTTACACCGTGGATAGTGTCGTGCGACTCAAAAACACGATTATCGCATCGAACGGCGCAACACCGAATTGCCTGAGCGATATGGGCTTGGGAATCATTTCGCTGGGACACAACATCAGTACGGATAGCTCCTGCAATCTCAGCGCGACCGGCGACAAGCCAACGACTAATCCGCTCCTTGGTTCGCTCGCGAACAACGGCGGCGCGACGCAAACACACGCGCTTTTATCCGGTAGCCCGGCGATCAACGCAGGCGACAACAATGGATGCCCCTCAACCGATCAGCGCGGGCAATCGCGCGTTGGGACTTGTGATATCGGCGCGTATGAGTATGGTTTGCCAACGGCGGTGGCTGTAAATTCGTTCGCGGCGTACAACGATCACACTGGGTTGCCCCGTTTGTTTCTGCTGGGAATTATCGTTATCGGTGGAGTGGTGATCGCCGGCAGTGTACGCGCGCGGCGGCGTAGTGCTGGAGACTGACGCGAAAGCGTGTCTGGCGAGTTGCATAAGACGAATTGACACCGCGCGTACCCTGTGCTAGAATTTGCGCCGATGTCGCAAAAAGCCGCGCGCACAAATCGCAAAGAGATTTCCGTTTTGATCGTGATCGAAACAGCCGTCATCGGACTGGTCGCGATGGGCGTATTCGGCGTGTTGATGGATCAGTACGAACGCGCGCAGAGTACGCTCGCGCAACGCACATCCGTCGCGGTGGCAACGAATGTGTACGTCGCGATGCTGACGTCCACGCCACCCACGCACACGCCGACGAACACGGTCACTCCATCGCGCACGTCCACGCCTTCCCGCACGCCCACGCCGACGAAAACCCCCACACCGACACTCTCGCCGACGCCAACCTTGTCGCCCACACCGACGATCCCGCCCACACCCACGCTGCCGCCCACGCCGCGCCCAACGGTGACGCCGACTTCACCGCCCATCACGGCGATCAACTCGTGCGCCTCGATTGACTCACCGGGCACATATCGTTTGAGCACGGACCTGAATGCCAATGGCGAGTGCATCAAGATTCGTTCGAGTTACGTTGTGCTCGATTGCAACAATCACGCGATTCGCGGCGCTAACTTTACTGGCTATGGCGTCGCGATTCGCAAGTACGGTCTGCTCGGTTCGCAGACGCCGCAGTACGTCGAGGTGCGCGGCTGCCGCGTGTCGAATTTTCTATACGGGATTTACGTCGAAGCCGGTACCAAGCTCGTGATTCGTAACAACGACAGTTCGAACAACTATGACGATGTGGACCCTGGGTCGCGCTTTGGCAAGTTTCTTGGCATGACGGAGGGTGGCGGGATCCGTCTCAACAACACGACCGATTCCCAGGTTCTCAGCAACACCACTTTGCATCAAGCGATTGGGATTGACGTGCGGTACTCGTCGGGCATCTCGGTGCGGAGCAACACTTCGTCAGACAATTCAGCGTGGGGCATCAACTTGTTGCGGACGAACAGCAGCGAAGTGTCCGGCAACACGACCGCGGATAATGTGCGAAAATGTACCTGGGGTGCGGGCACGGTCGGTTTCGGATGCGATGCGGGCGGCATCGTCGTGCAAGATGGTTCGAACGGTAATGTGATTGCCAACAACGCGGTCGTCGGGCGGAATGGCAATGGCGTATTTATCAAAGCGCACGCGCTGCCGTGCGGCAACAACAATTCGATCATCGGCAACACGATTACAGGCGTACTCTACAACGGCGTCGAACTGAGTTTTTGTACGGGCAACAAAGTCAATGACAATCAAATGCGCGATGGACTCGACGGCGTCTGGCTTGGATTCGCACAGAACACCGAGATCAAAGGAAACTCGATTTCGAACATGAGCAATCATGGCGTCATTTCGTTGAACAGCCACAACAACATGATCTCGGGCAATCAAATCGTCAACAGCAACACGGCGTTGTATTTTTACTCGGAGGAATACGACAAGGGCGCATTTTCGTTTCTGCCGCCGGGCGATTATCGCTCGCACGGCAATTGTCTATGCGGCAATACGTTGCAGAGCAACAACGTCGCCGTGCATTTGCTCAACTCGACGCACAATCAAGTGACGAGCAACACGTATGCGAGCAATGGTCGGACGTTCCTCATTCAAGGCAATAGCGAAGGCAACAATCTGCAAGGGTTCGCACCGCTTTGGCAGTTGGCGCGCTATTTGACAATTCCGCGCTGAAATGGTAATATCGCCGTCGCTCCAAAATTATAGCAAGGGATATTCTACAATAAAGGGGTGAGGATACTGTGACGGTCAAGTTGCGAGACGGTGAGTCTTTCGACAGTTTGTTGCGCCGCTTTAACAAAGAAGTAATGGAAGGCGGCGTGATGAAAGACCTGCGCCGTCGTCGTTGGTTCGTGCCCAAAGGCGAACAACGCCGGATGGACGAACGCAAAGGTCGCCGACGCGCGCGCATGATGCGCTTGCGCCAGGATTCGGATGAAGGTTAGCCCGTGTACCAAGTAAGTTAGAAACCCGTCTGCAGAATTGAGACGGGTTTCTTGCTAGTGAGGAAACGCGGATGGACGGTTCGAAGATAACACCGCAAGATTGGGAAGCCGGCGTGGAGAAAACGATTCGCGAGGCGATGGAACGCGGCGAGTTCGATAACCTGCCTGGCAAAGGCAAGCCGCTCGATCTCAGCGTCAATCCGCATACGCCGGAAGATTGGCAGCTCGCGTACAAAATCATGCGCGATGCCGGCGTCGCGCCGGACTGGGTGGAGCAGGGTAAGGAAATTCGCGCGGCGCTCGACGCGTTGAGCAAGTGGGTGGACGAGCAAGCGCGGTGGCAACGCGCGCGCGCCGCGCAAGCGAACGCGTTACCGATTGATCGAATGATCAAAGCGCGCGATCACTTGCAATGTGTGCGCGGCGAAGTCAGCGCGATGTATCGCGCGCGCGCGACCGAGTTGAACAAGTTGATTGATGTGTTCAACCTCAAAGCGCCGCCGGGCATTCCACATTTCACGCGCATCCGCATTGATGAAGAGATTGAAAAATATCTCGATGCTAGTACAAATCCGTAGGGGCGACCACCAGGGTCGCCCCTACGGATTTTAGGCGAATGGAATCTGTTCAGAGCGTTTTATCCGTCGGCGCTTTGGGAAGGTTAAGCGGCGTCGCATTTGCCGGCGCGCTAATCTTGACATTCCCGTTCAAGTCGTAAAAGTGCATCTGCATTTGCACTTTGCCCTTTTGTTGCGGATCGTACTTGGAGTGGGTTGCCAGGATCATCCGAAACTGATGGGCGAATCCGTCGTCGCAGAGCCAGACTTTGATTTCCGCATCATCCATATTGTCGGATGTGTCTGGATTCAGAATGTCCTCCGGGTTGACTGATCGTAACCACGCTTGAGTCGCAGTCTTGTCGGCGCGATAGACATCGCAACGTTTGTTGTCGAGCGATTCGGTCGCAGCTTTCTTAAAGCTGGACCAATCGGGGTTGCCGTACCCATACCCGATCCAATCTTCCGGTCGGCGCAAAGAACTTGCAGTGTACAGGTTGGTCGCGGTATCCACATACCATTTTGCTTCCGACGCGCCTAACATCGGAACGGGTCCGCGCAAATAGACTTGGTTGCCCACCGTAATCATCTCCAATCCTTTTGGACTGGGGATCAACAAATCAATGAGGTACCCCTTCATTACGAAATGATTGTCCTTGCCCTGGGATTCGCCGCTGAAACTTAGATAAGAAAATTCGACCTTGTGCCCGGATGCGCCAGGGAGATTCCAGATGTCCCCGGCGAGCGTCATGTTCATGTCGAAACGGAGCGCTTGCGCCTTCGCCGTTTTGTCCCAACCATCCTGGATGGGACCCGGCACGCGCGTTCGAGTTGGAACGCGAACGGTGGGTTTGCGCGTGGGCAACCGATAAACCGCGGTCGGCGGCGGAGCCGTGGCAGGACGCTGTATTACCCAGGTCGCGGTGGGGGCGGGCGTGCGGGTTGAGGTTGGAGTCCACGTCGAGCGTGGTGTGGGGGTCGCGCGGTCCGGTGTCGCGGATGGAACGATCATTGCCGATTCGCGCTCACCGGTAGTTCCCGGCAAAGTGTTCAGGATGAACACTCCAAGAAGGCAGAACACAACGACAATGCAAACGCTCAGTACTCCAAGAATCGTCCACTCAGTGCGGTTCATCGAAACTCCTCTTCGTTCTTGGCGCTGGTCCCTGAACGTTCTAGGGAATTTTTTTATCCTCTCTAGTTCCTTGAGTTTGGGGAGCTGATAGTTATTGCGCGATACGCGCAAGCCGATGGAATTTTTCCGGAATCAATTTTCGCAATAAAAATTTTTCATCCTCGCCCAGCGCGCCTAGCGCGATCAAAACAATGCCGTACACAATGCCGGCAACTGGAATTGCGAGGACGACGCCCACGAGCGGAATCATCGCCCAGAGCGCGACGCCCATCACGCCGGACGCAAGCGCAGGTCGCCACGCGAGCGAAAGGAAGGGTATCGTCGCGAGATTTTTGCGGACGCTGTAGTAGAACGGCGCGAGCAGAACCATCTCAGAGAGAATCGTCGTCAGAGCCGCGCCGACATAACCGAGCGCGGGAATGGCGACCACATTCGCCGCGAGGTTGAACACGACGCCAATGATGAATGCTTTGGTGAGAAAACGTTGTTGCCCCAGCGCGATTAAAACATAGTGCGTCACACTGTTCATGAAACTGAACGGCAAAAACCAAATCAGCACTTGAAGCGCAATGGCGGAATGTGGCAAGTACGCGTCGCCGCCGATAAACCCAATCAGTTCGTGCGAAATGAAAATTGTGCCAACCGTGATCGGCAGGGCAATCCAGAGCAAAATCTTCAACGATAGGACATACGCGCGCAGCATCGCGTCCTTCGCCGACGAAGCAAGCCGCGAAAGCGCCGGGAAAATCGCAATTGTGAAATTTGATGGAATGATATTGAGCGCGTCAATAAATTTGTACGCGGTCTGATAATAACCCAATTCGGTATCGCCGCGAATCGCTTGCAGGATCAACCCATCAATCCGGAAAAACACTTTGGCGAACAGGTTGTTCAACATCAACGGATACGATTCAAAAAACATCCAGCGAATCATGGGGCGATCAAGTTCAAGGCGCGGCGCAAAAAGCGTGGTACGGACAAGCCAATAAAACACCGTCAGCTGAAAAATATTCGTAATGATTGAAACAGTCGCGAGTCCGATAATGCCGTAGCCGAGCACAAGCGCAATCACGCCGAGCGTGACCGAAAGCAAGCGCGTCGTCATGTCTACCGCGATGCGATACTCAAATCGTTCGTACGCATAGAACAGGGATGCCAGCGATGCGGCAAGCGTGCCGGGTAACATGCTGATCATCAACAAACCGATCGCGAATGCCGAGTCGGTGCTGAGATTGAAGAATTGAAGATAGACGTACGTGACGAGTGCGACCGGCAGAATCGAGGCAAGCCAGAGCAGAACGCGCAAAATCGTTCCGTTCGTCAAATAGCGATTGGCGCGGGTTCGGTCACGCGACATTTCGCGCGTGAGCAAAAGCCCCAATCCAAAATCGGTGATCGTGTCGGTAAGAGACCAAATTAGGATCGCCCAGCCGTACCGTCCCGTGCCGGTCGGACCCAGGACGCGGAATGACAAGAACGCAAACGCGAGATCAATCAGTTTCATGAGCAGCGATGTTGCCATCGGCAGGAGTGAATTTTTCGCGACGACCTGAATCTGCGATGTTGTTTCTTCGCGATAAAAACGTCGCCACGCGAGATAGGCGAATCCCAGCAACACCATCATCGCGCCGACGAACGAGGCGATGCCGCCGACGCGGAACGAGACCGGACTATAACGAAAACGAATCGTGTGCGCGCCGGCGGGGACGATGACCGCGCGAAAGTTGTAATCGGCGCGATAAAGCGATGCGTCTTGTCCATCTATCTGTGCGATCCAACCCGGAAAGTACGAATCGCTCAGCACGAGCCAGCCCGCGCAATCCTGTTCGCTTTTGACGATGACTTCGGTCAGCGCGTACTTTTCAATGCTCACCGGTTTGAGCGCGCACGTCGCGTCAATATTCGATTCGGGTTGTTGCTCGATCAAGACCCCGCGCGTTGGATCGAGTTGCTTCATCGTGTTGAGCAGTGCCGCACGATCGGTGATGACGCGCGCGCGCGGGACCATGAACGCGCGCGGCAACACCCGGTCGTTGCGATAAATCTGAATCTCTTTGTCGTAAACGAGCGTGTAGCCGGCATTGGGCAATGGACGCGTCGTCAAAACGTATTTGACGTTGAGTAAATTCAACAGCGGCGAATCGAACGGGTCGGGCTTGTAGAACGCCGCGATGCGATTGTAGAGCAATTCATCTTGCGGCGCGAGCACGCCCATCAATTCGGCGTACTGTTTCGGGATGATCGAATCGTACCCGCGAATATCGCTAATGCCGAAAAACATGCCCGCGTTCGCGTTGAACATTTTTTCGTCTGGATTATCGTAACTCGTGATGCGATAGAGCGACGGATCCTCTTGTAAAAACTGGACGGCGGGCGGCGTGAACTCGGCGAGGCGCGCGTCCGCGCGCGGATAGAATTGCATTCCGATGATGAACAAATCCGCCGCGAGAATTGCGACCGAGACCCATCGCCAACGCGCGGATTGCAAGGCGCGTATCGCAACGCCCGCGCCAATGACAAAAATCGCGAACAGTGCGACGTTGCGAAACTCGTACGAGAAAAACATTCGCCCGTTGTCGAACACTTGGCTGGCAAGGTCAGACGAATGCACGATGCGATCCGCGAACGCGATGGATTGATCGCGCCAGAACCAGGACGCGGCGAGAACGAAGAGAATCCCAATTCCGATGATGATCGGCATGAATTCGAAATCCGAAATTCGAAATTGACGGGGCGAATTTTGAATTTTGAATTTTGAATTTTGAATTATTTCCGCGCTGATTCCCGCCAGCGCCGCAACGCTCAGAGTGTACGGAAACACCCAGCGAAACGGCGAGTGCAGTTGATTGAAACCAGGCACGCCGAAAAAGAGAATTGCGTACAACGGTGTGCCAAAGGTGAACAGCAACGAAATGATGGCGAGGACGGTGAAAAGCGAAATGTGAGATGTGAGACGTGAGACGTGAGACGTGACGCGTGAGATCATCGCGATGAGTGCGAGGACGAGCGGGAGGATGCCGACGTACGAACCGGCTTCGACGTAATTCTTGATGCCCCAAAAAATCGTCCCACCCGGCGCGGGACGCGTGGTGAAATCGAACACGTCGAGGTACGTGTGATGCGTGGGGTTGCCAAAAAAATCGGGAATGAAGAATGTGATGATCTGGCGAATCGGGTACGCCCAACCTACCACGTCTTGGTACGTGACCGAGCCACTGCGAAAATTATTCTGCACTAATTCGTACAGCGGCACGATTTGAATCGCGGCAAGCGCGATGCCGATGAACGTCATCGCGGCGATGATAACCCCTATCCCGACCCTTCCTCGCCAACCGGGCAGGGAGAAGGCGCGCCACACCGTGTAGAATGCGGTCACGATCAAAACGTACATCGAAATCTCGATGTGACCGGCGAGGAATTGAATGCCGATCAACAGCGCGCCGATGAGCGCGAACAAAATCTGGCGCGCCGAATTGCGCGCGGTGACGATCAACTCGACGCACGCGAGAATCGCGGGGAGCCATGCCGCCGCGCTGATGACCATTGGAAAGGTGATGCTCACCGTCATCATCCCGCTGAACGCGAACGCGAGCGCGCTGATGATCGCGGCGACGCGACTCAAGCCAAGCACGCGCGCGAATACGAACATCGCGATCGCGGCGATGGCGAGTTGGAGCGCGACGAAAATGCCGAACGCGCGGTCGAGCGGGAGAAAGTAAAACAGAATGCTGAACGGATAGAGCGCGGATTGTTGTCCTGCCGCCAGAAACGGAACACCGCCAAAGAGGTACGGATTCCACAGCGGAATTTCTTTCGCCCGGAGCGACTCGACGAGCAGCTTTTTCCACGCGTAATTTTCGAGGACGAGATCGCTGGCGAGTTCGTTGTACGGTTGCGCGACACCGACCTGGGTCGCGAAGGAATTCCACGGCGGAAAGCGGAAGAGGTTGTCGAAGGGAATCAGCGTCCTGCCGCCGACGAGCACCGGCGCAAAGAACAACGCACCGAGCGCGACGAACAGCAAGACGACGAGGAGGTCACGCCGATTCACGCTGAAACTCTACGCGGGCGATTTTCTTTTTGAGAGGACCGTGCTGTAGACGGATTTCGATCACGCGCCAAGCCGCTTCGAGTTTGATCGGCACCGACATTTTCGATTTGCCGATGCGACGATCTTCAAAATAGATGGGCCATTCGAGAATCTTCAACCCGCTTTTTTCGGACAGGTACGCCATCTCCACTTGAAAGACGTACCCGTTCGAGATCACATTGTCGAGTTGAATGTGTTCGAGCGCGCGGCGGCTCCAGCACTTGAACCCGGCAGTCGCATCGCGCACTTGCAGACCCAGGATCGCGCGCACCCACACGCTGTTCGCCCACCAACTGAGCAAGTACCGCCAGCCGCTCCAACGCGGATCGAGCTTGCCGCCCGGCGCGTAACGCGAACCGACCACGACGTCGTGCGCGTCCATCCTGCCGACGAATCGCGGTAAATAATCCGGCGAATGCGAAAAGTCCGTGTCCATTTGAATAATGCAATCCGCATTGTGCGCGAGCGCCCATTTGAAACCCGTGACGTACGCAGTGCCCAGCCCCAGTTTTCCCGGACGGTGCATGACGGAGACCTGGTCGCGGTGCTGTTCGCTCAAGCGTTCGGCGATTTGACCAGTGCCATCTTGTGAATGGTCGTCCACTACAAGGATATGCAATGGATCGAGAGGCAAAGCCAGGAGCGCGCGAATCATCGGCTCAAGATTCTGCGCTTCGTTGTAGGTGGGTAGGATGATGTATGTATTCATGCGCGCGGATTATAGCATCGTCAAGATGAAAGGTCAATTTGAAATTTCTGATTTCCGATTTCCGATTTCCGATTTTGGATTTGCGGATGTGGCGTTATAGGTCCAATCCAAAATCCAAAATCGAAAATCAAAATCAAAAATTCTATACGCGATTGCCAATCTTAAGAAACTTGAGTATAATACCGGTGAGTTCGTGTGCGCTCCGGAGAAAGTGAGATGCCTTCATCTATCTTGATCGTGGCTAGCGATAAAACCGCGGTCGTATCATACGCGAATCTGTTCAACAAAAAAGAATTCACGGTATATACTGCGACGAGCGGACGACAAGCGGTGGCGCAAGCCAAAGCGCATCGGCTCGATATTCTGGTCGTGGATGTCGCCTCGCGCATCAATTGCAAAGCCGTGTGCCGCAAGGTCAAGAGCGAGTCCTCTGCGCCGCTCATCGCGATTGCCGCGGCGAGCGCCAAAATAGATTCTGCCTTGACGCCGATTGCGGTCGTACAAAAACCCGTATCTGGGAAAAAGTTGCTCGCGCGCGTCAAAACGGTGTTGGAGAACAAGCCGCCGCGTTTGCTCAAGGCGGCCGGACTCACGATTGATGTGGAAAAGCACAAACTGACGCGCGGCAATAAACGTTTTTCGTTGACGCCGAAAGAATTTATTTTGATCAAACTGTTTATCGCTAAAGCGGGACAAATCGTCACGCGTAAAATGTTGATGCGCGAAGTCTGGGAAACGGATTATCTGGGCGACACGCGGACACTCGACGTGCATATTCGTTGGCTGCGCGAAAAGATCGAAGACAATGCTAGCAAGCCGCAACGTTTGTTGACGGTGCGCGGGCAGGGGTACAAGTTTGTGGCGAGTTAGTCGTGTGGTCAGTTGGTCGCGTGGTTGGAGCATAGTCCGCCACGCGATTTTTTATTACGCGACTCGGGTTATTTTGTTGCGCGACTTGTGAGTGACAATGAGCCACATAAAGTACGGAATCGCAAGTTGTCGTTTGATGCGCCGCGGTTCCCGCACCAAACGATACGTCCACTCGAATCCTGCTTCGCGCATCCAGCGCGGCGCGCGCGGCACGATGCCGGCGAGCGTATCGAATGTCCCGCCGACACCCATCGCAAGCGCAACGCCGGGCAGGAGCGAGGCGTTGCGCGCGATCCACAACTCTTGCTTCGGTGGACCGTACGCCACGAACAGGATTCGCGCACGCGATTCATTGATGCGTCGCGTGATTGCTTCGTCCTCGGCAGGCGCGGGCGAACCCGCGTAGCATCCCGCAATTTGCAAACGCGGATGTTTCGCGGCGAGGGCTTGCGCGGCGCGCTCCGCGATTCCCGCGCGCGCGCCGAGCAGAAACACACGCTCGCCACGTTCCGCTGCGAGCGCGCAGATTCGATCCATCAAGTCTTGACCGGCGACGCGTTCACGAAATGGCGCACCCATTCGCCGCGCTGCCCAAAGCAAGCCAACGCCATCCGGCGTGTTGAGCGCCGTCGCGTTCAACACGCGCGCGAATTCCGCGTCGGTCTGTGCCATTACGACGAATTCCGGATTCACAGTCGCGATATGGTGTAACCCAGGTTCGCGCAAAAATAGTTCGACGCGCGCCATCGCCTCGGCGTACGTTACGTTGTCAATGCGGATGTTGAGGAGAGTGATTGAGTTAGCCATCTCGGTGAAAAATAAAAAGGAGACAAGCAGGTGTCTCGTTCGCCCCTTGTCTCCCTTACGGATTTATTTTTTTATTTTGCGTTTTGTTGTCTTGGTGTCAAGCGGGAGATCAGCCGGGAAAGGAGCCAGTCCTTCTTTTTGTGCGGCGAGCCAGAGTGATTGGTCGAAAGTTGCTATGGTTACCGTCGCGCCCAAGCCCTCCTGCCACACGAGCGCCGCGGCGAGGTGAACAGCGTCATAGCCGCGCAAGTGGTGTTCCCACGCCAGTGTGTCGGCGCGCATCACAAGATGATCTGTGACATGGATACGCGTCAAATCGCTCCATTCGTTTCTAAATTTTTGAAGATTTGAAAGCGCCACCGTTTGTTCTAACGCGCCGATTCGGACGGCTTTGGCAAGCGCCGCTACTACTTCAACTCGGGTTATTGTAACCGTACCATTGGTCTCGGCGCGTGCGGTGGCTTGGTTTACCTCAGCTGTTCCTGCTTCAATCACGTACCGTTTGACTAATGCGCTAGTATCAAGGTAAAGAAACATCTGATGGCTCTGTTCAATCGCGATTTTCTAGCACGAGATCGGATAGTGTTTTTGTACCGCGCAGGCGCGCGCTCGGTTTTGCCGGTTTCAGATTTCGCCCGCTCCACTCGATCACACCGGCTTTGATCAATTCCTGCATCCGCTCCTCGGTGGACGATTTGACCGGCACGATGCGCCCGACTGGTTTGCCACGTTCGGTGATGACGAGTGTGTTGCCGGCTTTAACTTGGCGGATGTATCTGGCGAGTTGTTCTTTCAGTTCGCGAATACCGACGGTTGTTTGCGCCATTTTCCCTCCCGTCCAATGTGTCCACATTATACCTAAAGAGGGCACATTGAGCAAGCACCCCTTCTACTCCACTTCCGTCAATGCCTTCTCGAAAATTCCGAGTCCTTCTTCCACCAAATCCTTGCCGATCATCAACGCGGGCATAAAGCGCATTGTGCTTTGCCCGCAACCCAGTGTGAGCAAGCCGCGCTCGAAACAACGGTGTACCAACTGCGTTCGCATCGCGCGCGCCGGTTCTTTCGTCGCGCGGTCCTTGACGAGTTCGACGCCGATCATCAGTCCCTTGCCGCGTACCTGACCAACGCTGGGGTGCCGCGCCTGCATTTCGCACAACGCGTCGAACATGTACGCACCCATCGTCGTTGCGTTTTGCATGTACTCGCGTTCGACGAGTTCGAGCGTTTTAAGCGCGGCGACGCACGCGATCGGATTGCCGCCGTACGTGTTGCCGTGCGCGCCGGGTTTCCATTTCGCGCCGACCGATTTACGCGCCGCCATCGCACCCATCGGCACGCCGCTCGCGATGCCTTTCGCGATGCACACAATATCCGGCTCGACATTCCAATGTTGAATCGCCCACCACTTGCCGGTGCGACCGACGCCGGCTTGAACTTCGTCTACGATCAACAAGATGCCGTGCTTGTCGCACAACGCGCGCAGACGCGGAAAGAAATTCGGCGGTGGCACAATGTATCCGCCTTCGCCCTGGATCGGTTCGACGAGTACCGCTGCGACTTCGTCGGGTGGCAATGCTTCGGGGAATAGGACGTTCTCGATGTAATCCACCACGGCATCGCCAATGTCGCCGCCGGGCGGAATCGGAAACACGGGACGATACGGGTCGGGGAAGGGCACGTGCCACACGCCGGGCATCGTCGGGAAAAAGCGTTCTTGCTGGCGCGCTTTGCTCGCGGTGAACGAGAGCGAACCCATCGAGCGTCCGTGGAACGCCCCCAGGAATCCGATGAACTGGCGGCGTCCCGTCGCATAGCGCGCGAGTTTCAACGCGGCTTCAACCGATTCGGTGCCGGAATTGGCGAGGAAGACAGTCACAGCTTCTTTCATCGGCGCGATCTCGTCAATGCGCTCGGCGACGCGTACCATCACATCGTGATAAAAGTCGGACGAGATGTGGATGAATTTTTCGGCTTGCGCCTGAATCGCTTTCACGATTTCCGGATGACAATGCCCGGTCGAATTGACCGCGATGCCCGCGCAGAAATCAATGTAGCGATTGCCGTCTACATCCCAGACCTCCGCGCCGAGTCCGCGTTCCATCACGAATCCGTAATCGCGCGCGTACGAGGGTGACAATACACGCGCGTCGCGTTCGAGAATGGCTTGGGCTTGAGGTCCGGGAGGAGTAACCAGGATTCGGTTCGACATTGAAACCTCCTTGGTGTTGAATAGTACGCTTCGCCAGAATCCAGGTTTCTTCGAGAGACCTGGATTCCTTTTAGGTTAAACCCAGGCGTTGTGCGAAGCGGATGCCGAAATCCGCGATCGGGTCGAAGATGAAACGTAGACGTGTGACAATCGTCGTGATGCCCGCGCCGAGCGCCGCGCCTGCGATGACATCGCTCGGATAATGCACGCCGGCGTACACGCGCGACCACGCGAACAACATCCCCAGGATTCCGAGTGCGATGCCGAGGCGCCGATTTGTGTACCACGCGCCCGCCGCGAAACAGAATGCCGTCGCGATGGGGATGCTGGGAAACGACGAAACGGATGGACGATAGAAAAGTAGTTTTACCGGTTCAGTGGCAAATGGGCGCGGACGAAAATAGACGTACGACAAATCCTTGATGAGCGCGTTCGTAAATAAAATACCCAGCGCGATGAAAATGACCGCGCGGCGATTGCGCGCGCGTTCTTCTTCAGTTGCGCCGGAAAACCAGACCCCGATCGCGATGAGCGCCATCGTCGTCGGTACCGCATGGTCGTTGACGAGCGCGCGCGCGAGCCAATCCATCAACGGGATCGCGCCGACGAAATCGTTGATCAGATGAAACAGCCAAACGTCGAGACTCATCCCGTCGGCTCTTTCTCGCGGGTCGGTTTGGGCGCCGGCGCGAACGCGCGGAGACGCGCCAACGCGAAGGCGACGACGCGTGTGGTCGGCACCGCCAGGATCACCGCGCCGACGAACAGCGCGAAAAATTCGCCGCCCGCGAGCGCGGGGATGAAAATTTCCTGGTCGGTCGTAAAGAACCACCCGAAACCGCAGACGATCATCGCCGCGCCAAGCGCGTAACCCAGGTTGATGTCCAACCACATCAAATCGCGGCGTTGATAATGCGCCGCGACGCCCTGAATCACACCTAAAATGGCAAAAAAGCAAAACACAAAATAGTTGATGGCTTGCGTGCCAGTGCCAAAGTGGAGCAGGTCGAGGAAAAATGTTTTTTCTTCCATCGGCTAGTGCATTCCGCTGATGTTGCCATGTTCGTCCACGTCTATGTGAGTTCCAGCCGGAACGCGCGGCAATGCCGGCATCGTGCGCACATCGCCGCCCATCGCGACAAGATAACCCGCGCCCGCCGCGATGCGAACGTCGCGCACCGGGATGCGGAACCGACGCGGACGACCTTTGAGTTTTTCGTCGTGCGAAAGCGAGAGGTGCGTCTTTGCCAAGCAAATCGGCAGTGTACCCAAACCTAGTTCGGTGTACTGTTTAATTTTTTGTTCTGCTATCGGCGTATACTCGACACCCTCTCCGCCGTACATCCGATCTACGATACGTTCGATTTTTTCCTTGATCGGCAATTCGAGCGCGTACAGATATTTGAACTGCGCTTGTTTTTTGCACGCATGCACGACCGCCTCGGCGAGCGAGATCGCGCCCGCGCCGCCGCGCGAGTACGCATCCGACACGAACGCGCCTTCCGCGCCGGACTCGCGCGCGATTTTTTCGACCATCGCGATTTCGCGTTCGGTGTCATGCTCGAACCGATTCACCGCGACGACGACCGGCACGCCGAACCACAACGCGTTCTCGATGTGCTTGATCAGATTGGCGCAACCGCGTTCGAGCGCCGGCAAATTTTCCTTGGTTAATTCATCGGGCAGAGGTTTCCCGGCGACGACCGTGCCCGCGCCGCCGTGCATCTTGAGCGCGCGCGTCGTCGCAACCAGGACGACGGCGTTTGGCGTCAAGCCGGAATAACGGCACTTGATGTCGAAAAATTTTTCCATGCCCAGTTCCGAACCCAGACCCGATTCCGTGATGACGTAATCGCTCAGTTTCAACGCGATGTGATCGGCGAGCACCGAGTTGTTGCCATGTGCGATACTGCCAAACGGTCCGGTGTGAATCAACGCCGGTGTGTGTTCGATGGTTTGTAGGAGGTTGGGCTGGATCGCGTCGCGCAACAATGCCGCCATCGCGCCGGCGCATTGCAGATCATCGGCGGTCACCGGTTTCCCGGCACGTGTCATGCCGACGACGATGCGACCCAGGCGCGCGCGTAAATCAATGCGGGAAGCCGCCAGCGCGAGCGTCGCCATCACTTCGCTCGACACCGCCAGATCAAAGTTCGTTTCGCGCGGTACACCACCCTCGCGTCCGCCCAGACCGATCGCGACGTGGCGCAGTGCGCGATCGTTCATATCGAGCACGCGCGGCCAAGTGATCGAGAATGGATCAATATCGAACGCGTTGCCTTGATATAAATGATTGTCGAGGAATGACGCGAGCAGGTTGTGCGCCATCGCGACCGCGTGTGTGTCGCCGGTGAGATGCAAGTTGATGTCGTCAATCGGCAGAACGCGCGCGTGACCGCCGCCGGTGCCGCCGCCTTTGACGCCGAACACTGGTCCGAGCGACGGCTGACGCATACATACTGCTGCGCGCTGTCCCACGCGATTCAACGCCATCGCGAGACCGACGGTTGTCGTCGTTTTGCCTTCGCCCAGCGGCGTCGGCGTCATCGAAGTGACGACGACGTACTTGCCGTTCGGTTGATCGGCGAAGCGGGTGAGCGCATCGAGCGAAATTTTCGCTTTGAATTTGCCATACGGAAAAAGCTCTTCGTCCGACAAACCCATTGCGCGCGCGATGTCGCCGATCGGTTTCGGTTCAGGAAAAGTAGATGGAATCACAGTTTGCTTTCGACGTGCTTGTTATTTTCGATTTTCGATTTCGGATTGACCGCGCAATCCAAAATCCAAAATCCAAAATTATTTCCATTGTACTTTGACCGCGCGTCGTTCGCCCTCAAAGTCAATGAACGCGACGCGTTTGTTCGCGATGGCGTACTCGAAAAGTTTTTTCACGAGCAACGCGTCTTGCAGGCAGTACTCTTCGAGCCGTTCTTGGAACCACCGACCCAGTTCGTTAACGCGTTGCGCGCCCTCTTGATCGCCAACATCGAGCAGCGCGAGCGACCACTTGTCGCGCAGGATCGCGGCAAAGCGATTCCACACGACGGCTTGCGCGGCGGTCGCGCTCTTTTCTTTGCCGAGCGTCGCCTCGGCGAGCGCGGCGAGCGAGACGCGATGTCCCAGCCGATTTTCGAGATCGGCTTGCAAATCGAAACTGCGCGAGTCGAGTAGTTTTTTCAAATCTTCCGGCGCATCGGGCAATGGTTTTTCGATGATGCGTTTGCCGGAGACGGGATCAATCTTTTCGTGGACGGGACGTTCGGGCGACCACGCGAGCACGGTGTTGTCAAAGCGCAGAATGTTGAAACCGACGATGCGCGTGTGCGCGAGCAAATGCTCGGTGAGCGGCGCGGTGGTACGAAAAAATTGCGCGTCGTGGCACGCGCACCATGTCGCGCCGACCGAAAGACGCAACACCCGAATCGCCGCGTCCTGGTCGGGATTGCTCGTGTCGAGCAGCTCTTTCGTTTCGAGGTCGTAAAAGATGTCGGACATGATGCCGGTATTCTACACGACGCGGGGAGAACGCGCAAGAGGCGAAACGTATGAGGGTGTGCGTCAAAATTTTGGAACACTCAACCTTGCGAAGATTTCGACGACAAATCAAATAGGATTGCCGTTCAACCTTCGCAAGGTTTCTTCACCACCCAAAAACTTGACGCCCACCCAACGTATGACAGCGCGTACCCAGCTTTCTGCTGGTTTCGCTCGTAACTCAAACCTACTATAGACGCATAGCGCACAGAGAGCAAAGAGGGAATAATAAGCCAGAACTGTGTGACCTTTGTGATCTCTGTGGTTGAAATACAGCGTGGCTGAGTTACTTGCGTTTTCGGTTGCGCGCCCCAGGAATTCTACTTCACATTCACCACAAAGTTGAACGTCGCCACCTTGCCCACGCTTGTGTCTTGCATCGCGACGAGAAGTTTGGGATTGTAGATCGAGTCGCGCGCATTGCCGGCTTCGTTCGGGAAATAGATTTGCGTGGTGATCACGGGTTGGTTCGGCGCTTGCACCTTGACGTGAATGTGCCGCGTGCGACCAGGATACAAGCCGGGCAACACGGTTTCGAGACGATACTGTCCCGCGTTGTCTGTCAATTGATAGCCGCGATATTTGTACCCCGAATTGTCGTACTCGCCCTTGTCATCCGCTTGCCAAAAGTCCACGCGCGCGCGCGCGATCGGTTTGCAATCCGTCGAAAGCACGTACCCGATGACCAGGATTTTTGTGCCGGTCGTCCCAGGTTCGGTGAGCGTCGCGCGTTCGGGCGGATTCTGTTTGTAGTACGGACCTTCGGTCTGCGCCGGTGTGGCTTCGAGTGTGCCGCGACACACCGGGGTTGGCACAACGTCGCGCGCCGCGGAGGACTGGGTCGGCGCGGGTTGCGTTGCCGCTGGCGCGGCAGTGGACGGCGCGTTTGTCGGTCGCGTGGTCGCGGTCGCCTGTGGTGCCGGTACGCTCGTCGGTTGCACAATCGCCGTCGCTTGTGGCGCGGGTGCGCTCGTCGGTTGTCCGGCGCACGCCGCAAGCAGGAGCGTGAGTACGGAAAACAAAATTGCGCGCGATAGAATGTGTCGCGCCAGATTGGTATATCTATTTTTCATTGTGATTACCTCGTCTATCCCGCAATGATTTGCGCGGAGCATCGGGAGAGCAGATTCTACCAAATTTGTGGGCGATGGACAAGTGCCGGGCAAGGGCGTCTTGCTCTTGCCGCGCAAAAAAATCAGAGTATAATGTTTTGGAAATTGGAAGGTGGAGGTTGGAAATTGGATGATGGAATTCGGAGACTGGAGCGGTCTCCAGTTACCAATTTCCAATTATCCACTTCCAATTTCCAAATTCCAACATCTAAACGATTGGGAGATGGAGAATGACTAGTCAACGCTTGACCGATCCGTTTGGCGCGCGTGCGACATTCGATACCGGACTCGTCTTGTACCGGCTTGACCGGCTGGAAAAAGCCGGTATCGTCAGCAACCTGGCGCGCTTGCCATTTTCAATTCGCATTCTGCTCGAAGACGTTTTGCGAACGTGCGATGGTTTTCTAGTTACCCAAGACGATGTGACCCGGCTCGCGCACTGGGACGCAAAAAATCCCACACTCGGCGAACTGCCGTTTATGCCGGCGCGCGTCATCATGCAAGATTTCACCGGCGTGCCGTGCGTCGTTGACCTTGCCGCGATGCGCGACGCGGTCAAGCGGCTCGGCGGGGATGCGAAGAAAATCAATCCGCTCGTCCCGGTGGATTTAGTGATTGATCACTCGGTGCTAGTAGATTATTTTGGCAACGGGGACGCGTTGCAGAAAAATGCGCAACTCGAATTCGAGCGCAATCGCGAGCGGTACGAATTTTTGCGTTGGGGTTCACAAGCGTTCGAGAATCTGCGCGTCGTCCCGCCGGCGACCGGCATCATCCACCAGGTCAACCTCGAATATCTCGCGCAAGGTGTGCTCACGCGTGAGGGCGTGGTGTATCCCGATACCGTCGTCGGCACCGATTCGCACACGACGATGATCAACGGTCTCGGCGTCCTGGGTTGGGGCGTCGGCGGTATCGAAGCCGAAGCGGTGATGCTGGGTCAGCCGTACTACATGGTCACACCGCAGGTCGTCGGGTTCAAACTGCACGGCGCGCTGCGCGATGGTGTGACCGCGACCGATCTCACATTGACCGTGACGCAGATGCTTCGCAAAAAAGGCGTCGTGGACAAGTTCGTCGAATTTTACGGCACGGGCTTGTCGAACATTTCGTTGCCCGATCGCGCGACGATTGCGAACATGGCGCCCGATTATGGCGCGACGATGGGCTTTTTCCAGACGGATGCCGAAACGATTCGGTACTTGCGCGCGACCGGTCGCGCGAAATCAGCGGACTTGCTCGAACGATACGCGAAAGAGCAGGGCTTGTATCGTACCGACGCGACGCCCGATCCCGTGTTCACCGATACGCTCGAACTCAATCTCGCAGAGGTCGAGCCGAGTCTCGCCGGACCGAAACGTCCGCAAGATCGCGTCGCGTTGCGCGATTTGAAAACCGCGTTGCGTAAATCGTTGACCGCGCCGGTCAAAGAACGCGGGTACGGTTTGTCGGATACTGAGGCAGGCAAGACCGTGCCAGTGACCTGGGATGCGCAATCGAAAATAGAAAACCGAAAATCCGAAATTTCTCACGGCGCGGTTGTGCTGGCTGGCATCACGTCTTGCACGAACACAAGCAACCCATCGGTGATGATCGGCGCGGGCTTGCTCGCGAAAAAAGCGGTCGAAGCCGGCTTGACCGTCAAGCCGCACGTCAAAACATCGCTCGCGCCCGGTTCCAAGGTCGTGACCGAATATCTCGACAAAGCCGGTCTCACGCCGTTCTTGCAAAAGCTGGGATTTTACACGACCGGGTACGGCTGCACAGTTTGTATCGGTAATTCGGGTCCCTTGCCCGACCCGGTTTCGAAAGCGATCAACGAGAACAATCTTGTCGCGGCGGCAGTGATTTCCGGCAATCGCAATTTTGAAGGTCGCGTGCACGCGCAGATCAAAGCGAATTTTCTCGCGTCGCCGCCGCTCGTCGTCGCGTACGCGCTCGCGGGCACGACCGACATCAATCTCGAAACTGAACCGCTCGGCGCAGGTAAGGACAGCAAGCCAGTTTTCTTGCGCGATATTTGGCCCTCGCAAAAAGAAATCGCGGACACGATTGCTTCATCGGTGGATTCGACGATGTTCACCAAGACATACGCGAACGTGTTCGACGGCAATCCGATGTGGAACGCGATTCCGGTGAGCGGTGGCGATGCGTACGAGTGGAATTCGAATTCGACCTACATTCAGAATCCGCCGTTCTTTGCCGATTTGAAACCGGACCTTAAACCCTTGAGCGAAATTCGCAACGCGCGTGTGCTCGGCATTTTCGGCGACAGCATCACGACCGATCACATTTCGCCGGCGGGCGGCATCGCCAAGAATTCACCGGCGGGCAAGTACCTCATCGAGCATGGCGTGACGCCGGAAGATTTCAACCAGTACGGCACGCGGCGTGGCAATCACGAGGTGATGATGCGCGGGACGTTCGCGAACATTCGGCTCAAAAATCTTTTGCTGGGCGGCGAAGAGGGCGGCAACACATTGCATTTCCCCGATGGAGCCAAGATACCGATGTACGACGCGGCGATGAAGTACATCGCCGAGAATGTTCCGCTCGTCGTGATCGCGGGCAAAGAGTACGGCACAGGGTCGTCGCGCGATTGGGCGGCGAAGGGAGTGGCATTGCTCGGCATCAAGGCAGCCATCGCGGAATCGTTCGAACGGATTCATCGCGGCAACTTGATCGGCATGGGTGTGCTGCCTATGCAGTTCAAACCTGGGGAAAGCGCGGCAACATACAATCTCACTGGGCGCGAGGTTATCAGCGTCCTGGGTATCAGCGACAATATCAAGTCGCGCCAAGAGTTGCGCGTTGAAGCGAAACGCGAAGATGGGACGACGGTCGCGTTCAACGTGATCGCGCGGCTCGATACGCCGGTCGAGGTCGAGTACTACAAGAACGGCGGCATTCTGCAAACGGTTCTGCGGAATTTGATGAAGGCGTAAACCAAGACCTGGAAGGTTTGCAAAACCTTCCAGGTCTTGGTTTTCAACACATCGCGCCGGTTGTGCGCTCCGATCTCACCGCGTGAGAACGATCACCGCCACGATTAACGCCAACAATACGGTCGCGATGCCGACCAGCATCCACATTTGGATGTGTAAGCGTGCCGGTTCGGCGGGGAGAGGCGCGGGCTTGGCAACGCGCGGGAACGATGCGGATGCCGAGGTCGCGAACACGCGTGCTTGGGCGCGCGCGCGTTCGCGTAATTTGCGAATGCGGAGCCACCACACGGCGTCTTTGGCGGCTTCGCTCTTGGGATCGAGGTTGAGCGCCTGCTCCATACACGCGAGCGCCTCGTCCACATCCAGCGCGACACTCCCGCGCCAAAACCACGCGAGCATATTGTGCGGATCCAGCTCCGTCGCGTTCTTGAGCAGTTCGTAGGCGCGTTCAGTATCCCCTTCGTGTAACGCGCGTTGCGCGTCTTCGACCCATTGCGTCGCGCGTTCCACCGCCGTGCGCGATGCCGGCGCGGCGGACTGGCGCGTTTGCGCCCAGCGCAAACCGGCAAGCGCGCGCACACTCTGCGGATTTTGTTTGAGCGCCTGATTCAAACAACTGATCGTCTCGTTCAAATCCTCGGTCACGCCGCCGCGCCAGACCCAGGCGTGTTCGTTCGCACTATCCAATTGCGTGGCGCGTACGAGCAGACGATACGCCCACGCGCGTTGACCGGCTTCGGCGAGCGCGCGCCCCAGCGCGACGAACGACGCCGCGAGCGAAGGGTTTTCGATTTGCGCGAGCATCGAGTTCTTGATTTTCTCTTCGACAAGCGCGTCCAGTTCCGTGCGCGCTTCTTTGTTGTCCGGCGCGAGCGCGAGCGTATAACCCCAACTGACGATCGCTTCGTCGGCGTTCGGCGTGGCGGAGGCATAGCCCACCCAGCCGCGCACATCGTTCGGGTTTAACTCGATCACGCGCGCGTACAACGCGGACGCGCGCACCTTGTCGCCATTCGCGTACGCTTTTTTTGCGTGGCGCAAAATAGTTTCCAAGTCTTCCCACGGATGAATGACCGGGGGCACGGAATCTAGCGGTAAAGCGGTGGCTTGGCTACTCACAATTCTTTTTCCATGATCGCAGGATATAATTTGCCTTTGGCATGCACGCGCAACAACGCGTCAACTACATCGGGATCGAACTGGGTGCCGCGATTGCGGAGAATTTCCGCGACCGCCGTTTCGACGGACAAGCCCTTGCGGTACGGGCGATCCGAGGTCATCGCATCGAACGTGTCCACGACAGCGAGCAAACGTCCCTCAAGCGGAATCTCTTTGCCGGCGAGTCCGAACGGATACCCTTTGCCGTCGTAGCGCTCTTGATGATACAACACGTACGGCAACATCAGTCGCAACGCGGCGACGCCTTCGAGCATTTGCGCGCCGACAATGGGATGTTGTTTCATCTCGGCGTACTCGTCGTCGGTCAGTCCGCTGGGTTTGCGGAGAACGATGTCGCGAATGCCGATTTTGCCAATGTCGTGCAATAGCGCGCCGCCTTCGAGCGTATCGAGTTGTTCGCGCGACCATCCCAGTTCGCGCGCCGTCTCCAACGCGATGTCGGTGACGCGGCTCGTGTGCCCCGCGGTGTACGGGTCGCGCGCTTCAACGGCATTCGCGATGATGCGGACGATGTCGGTGAACGAGCGGCGCAACTCGGAATACAGCCGCGCGTTCTCCAACGCGATGGTGCCCTGGATCGCAAAGGCGACGAGCAATTCGCTGTCGTCCTCGCCGAACGGGGTGCCGTCGAGTTTGTTCATGATCTCGATTACACCCAGGGTGGTAGATTGATTTTTGAGCGGCACGCAGAGTAGACTTTGGGTGATGCGCTGAGTGCTCTCGTCCACATCGCCATAATGGCGCGGATCGGACTTGGCGTCGTTGACGATGAGCGGTTTGCCCTCGCGCATCACCGTGCCGACAATCCCCGCGCCGGGCGGTAGTTTGGTGCCAATGAGTTGACTGCCGGCGGGACCGGTCGCGACCTTGAAAACGAGTCCACCGGTTTCCGGGTCTACCAATAACAGCGAGCCGGCTTCACAATGCAATAACTCGACTGCTTTGTCAATAATCGAATGGAGAACCGAATCAACCTCGAGCGTCGCGATCAAACTCGCGCTGATCTCGACCAGGTTTTCCATTTGTAACGCGCGGCGTTGCAAACGGCGATGCGTGCGCGCGTTTTGCAACGCCACGCTGGCTTGATGACTGAGCGCCTCGACGACGCGCATTTCGGCGTGCGTGAACCAAGGCGAACTGACGCGTCGGCTGAGACACAGCACACCCAGCGTCGTGAGCGAAGGCGCGATGAGCAACGGCACGCAAATCGAAGAGCCGATGGCATTGGGTTTGGGATGTGCGTGCGGATACTCGTCCGCGTTCAAAGCACCGAGCAACAACAAAGGTTGTCGTTTTTCGGCGACCCAGCCGACGACGCCCTCGCCGAATTTGATGCGCGTGCGCGCGACGACCGAATCCGGCAAATCGCGCGCGGCGGCGATGTGCAACTCGTTGGTGGACTCGTCCACCAACAACAGCGTTGCGCCGTCCGCCTTGCCGAGATGAATGGCGGCGTCCACAATCGCGTGAGTGATGTGGTGCCATTCCACAATCGCGTTGAGCCGCGCGCCAGTGGCGTACAAGGTCGCCAACTCGGCGTAGCGCCGGCGCAATTCCTCCATCGCGTCGCGCGTCGAGATCGCTTCAGGTGTGGTCAACGGCTCGGGAAAATCGGTCATCCACACATTGCCGGACTGATCGAGAAAAGGCGGCGCGCTCATTCGTTCATCTCGGCGACTCAGACGTACACGATTTGGTTCGCGCCGCGGCGGAGCGCCGCGCGTTGCGCCTCTTGCGCGATCGCAATCAGGTCGAAGATGGAGGAGCATCCTTCGCGCGGATACGCGGAAACGCCGAGCGACGCGGTCACGCGCACCGATGCTTTGCCGTTGGCGATCTCCAAGCTCGCCAGACCATTGCGTAAACGATCGGCGACGTGCCGCGCGTCCGCGCTCGTCGTCATCAGGAGCAACACGGCGAACGCGTCGTCGTCATAGCGGCAAAGCAGATCAATCGAGCGCACCGTGTTGCGACACGTATGCGCCGCGAGTTTGAGCGCGCGTTCGCCGGATGACGCGCCGTTCGTCGAACGAATTTCCGCCAAGTTATCGAGACTGACATAGATCGCGGTGATCGGTTGATTGTAACGCCACGCGCGGCGAAACTCGCGGTCGGCGAGATCCAAAAACGGCGCGCGTTTGAGCGTATCCGTCATCATATCTGTGGGGAGTTGCTGTTCGTACTCGCCGGCAAGCCGCTCCATTTCAATCGCGAGCGCGCCATACGCCGCGTACAATTCCAGCCACTTGACACGCGTGGGCGCGGCGAAATCCGAGGGCAGATCATACGCCAGCAACACACCGATCGTTTCATCGCGGACGATCAGCGGCGTGCCAATGACGGTGGCATTGCCGTGAGTGGGACTGACTTCGGTGAGTGTACGCCGCGCGTCAGCCACGCGCAATGCGAACGCATCATCCGTCATCGCGTTCGCATCGTACGGTAGGTGGCTCGACTCGGGTGCGCCGAGTACGCGATACACGCGCAGTTGGTCGCCTTCGAGGAGCACGAGCGCGGCGTGATTCGTTTCCATGATTTGCGCGCTGACTTGCAAAAGCACGTCGAGCGTTTCGCCCAAGGGTTTGCCCGCGCGCGTCATGTCTGTGAGCAAGCGCAAGAGCGTAAACGCTGCGCGGTCTATCGCGCGCGCGGTCGGGGTGGTGGACGCATCCACCGAATTGTCCGTCAAATTAGCTTGCGCCATGACAGTTCGATCCGGGACACCGCGCTGTTGGATCGCCTGCGCGAGTGTATTGGCAAATTGATCCCAATCGGTGATGGGTGTCTTGACGACGCAAAAAGCCCCTTGGTTGCCGACTGCGTTCATGTCCTCGTCTTGATTCGAACTGAGCAAAATTATGGGCATGTCCGGGCGGCGGCTTTTGATTTCACGCAGCGCGCGCACGCCGTCTACCAGGCGCAGCGACAAACCCAGGACGATGGCGGCGTACGCGTGTTGCTCGAAACGTTCGAGGACTTCGGACCCATCATGCGCGATCGTAACGGTGTACCCGCGTTCTTGCAACGCGCGGCGCGCCATGACGCACAGCAATGCATCCGAATCGGCAAATAAAACTTGGGCAGGCACAGTAGAATCCATTGCGACGCGATTATACATCAAAAGAAGGTTGTTGACAATCAAAAACGAATGCCGTATGATTTCACCGTATCTTGAGCGTTCAAGGAGGAACGATGCAGGTACTGGCACGCGGGCGCGGCGAACTCATTCAACCGCCCGACTTGGAGGCGTTTCGCGAATGGAATCGCACGCAGAAAACGCGCGCGCTGGTGGACAAACGGATGAGCGAAGCAGACGCGATTCGTCGGTTCGTGACCGATGGTTGCTACATCGGCACCGAGTTGTACGGTTCGGTGCGTTGTCCCATGTCGCTCGTGCGCGAGGTAGTGCGGCAGGGCAAGACGAATTTGCGGGTGTGCGGTCAGGGTGTCTTTGATCTCGATTTGTGGATCGCCGCGGGGCTGGTCAATCAACTTGATTTGACCTACATCGGGATGGAGGTGTACGGCACATCGTCCGCGTTGCGCCGCGCAGTCGAATCGGGACAAATCGCCACATGCGTCGAGTGGTCGAACGGCGCGATTTCGTGGCGAATGAAAGCCGCGGCGATGGGTGTGCCGTTCATCCCGGTGCGCGCGATGCTGGGTTCAGATACGCTCGACGCAAGCGCGGCAGTGGTTACCCATGACCCATTTACCGGCATGAAAGTGTGTTTGCTCCCCGCGTTGATTCTCGATGTCGGTTTGATCCACGTTCATCGCGCGGATTGTTACGGCAACGCGCAAATCGAAGGCATCACCGGCTTTGCCGGCGAAATGGCGCGGGCGTGCAAACGCTTGATCATCAGCGCGGAGGAAATCGTGCCGACGGAAGAGATTCGCAAGTATCCGGATCGTACGCTGATTCCGTTTTACTTGGTGGACGCAGTGGTGCACGCGCCGTTCGGTTCGCATCCCGGCGAGATGGCGTACATGTACGCGCGCGATGAAGTGATTCTCCGCGAGTGGGTGCACGCGAGTGAGACCGCGCCAGGCGCGCGCGCGTACCTCGACAAGTACATTTACAACGTGTCCGACCATCGCGCGTATCTCGATTTGATCGGTGCGGCGCGGTTCGCGGAGTTGGTCGAACAGCGCGAGCGGAGAGAGTGACGGGTGACGAGTGGCGAATAGCAAATAGCGGATGGCGAAGTACGAATTACCAATTACCAATTAAAAATATCCATGTCAGGAGACCCAATGCCAAATGCTGGATACTCCAAAACTGAACTGATGATCTGCGTCGCCGCGCGTTTGTTTCGCGATGCGACGACCGCGTTCATCGGCACGGGTATTCCGATGCTCGCCGCGATGCTGGCAGTGAAAACGCGCGCGCCAAACCTGGTGCCGATCTTTGAGTTTGGCGGCACCGGCGCGATTCTCGAAGCATTGCCGCGCGCGGTCGGCGAAGCGCGCACGTTCCACAAAGCCGCCGCCGCGTCCGGCATCTGCGACATTATGGAGACCGCGCAACGCGGTTTTATTGATTACGGTTTTCTGGGCGGCGCGCAGATTGATCGGTTCGGCAATTTGAATAGCACCGTCATCGGCGCGCACGATCATCCCAAGGCGCGTTTGCCAGGGAGCGGCGGCGCGAACGATGTGGGGAGTTTGTGCTGGCAAACGATCGCGATCATGCAACACGATACGCGGCGATTCGTGCCCAAGGTAGATTTCATCACGACGCCGGGGTATCTCACCGGACCGGGCGCGCGCGAAGCGGCGGGTTTGCCTTGTAACACCGGACCGATCAACGTCGTCTCGACGCTCGCGTTGATGGATTACGAACGCGAATCGCGCCGGATGCGTTTGATCGCGACGCATCCCGGCGTGACGATCAACGATGTGATCGCGAACACCGGATTCGAGTTGCTAGTTGCGGAGCAGGTGGCGATGAACGAGCCGCCGAGCGCGGACGAGTTGCGCTTGTTGCGCGAGGAAATTGACCCAGGACGGTTTTATATTTGAGAAGGCGTAAGGCAAATTTCAAATTTGCCGTACAAAAAACTTTGCTCGTTCGACAAGGCAAGATGGGCGAGGTCCATTTGGACATAGGCGCAACCATTCTCACCGAACGAGCAGCCACATTATAACATTGGAAAAAACTTTGTCAATGCCAAACGAAAACAAATCTCTCGATGCGCGCGAAAATACGCGCGTGACGAACGCCTTCCTGCTCGGCTGGGCGATTTCCGAAACGCTGGGACATCTCCGCAAAGGCGCGCGCCCCACGCCGCCGCGCGCTGCTGTGACGGACGAGTACGCGCCGCGGCTCGACGCGTCCGATGGAAGTATCGAACGCGCGCCCGATGCGTTTGTGTTCGCCGCACAGCGCCTCGCCCAGTTTTATCTCGCGCTCGGTTTCGAAACGCCGGACAAGGCGAGCGAGTTGACGAAAACGATCAATGCGCTCCCGCAGAAAACGCGCAACTGGCTCGACCGCAAAGAAGCCGCGTACTACACTCAACGCGAATTGCGCGACTTGCTCGACGAGTGGAGCAAGCAAGTGTGGGCGCGGCTCGACAGCGTGTCTTCGGCGAGCGCGCAGGCGTTCAACGCTGGGTTGAGTCTCGCAGACACGTACTGGTACATGCGCTTGCCCAAACAACGTCCGAAGAAAACCGTCGCGGAAGAAAGCTGGCAACGTTTACTTTCCAAGTATCGGCTCGATGTTGAGCGAACGCGGCTCAACGCGCTAGAAAAAAATTTGCCGCGTTACGTCGCGCCGGTGATTCGTTGGCATTTGAAATGGTGGAGCGTGGGCACCGCGTTGGTGTATCGCGAAAACATTTTGATGCGCGATAACAAAAATAAAAAATCCGCCGACCTGACCGAGCGCGACGAGGTGAACCTACAAAAGGCATTGGAGCGGCAGGCGCAACACTGGGATGTGCTCTTGTTCGGCTTGCGCGATCCGCGAACGTACTTGACCTCTGCGGATCACTGGTACATCGCGATCATTCGTCGGGTCGGATTATTCATTACGTTGTTCTTCACGGCAATTGCTGCGATTGCCGTCACGGGATTCATCGGAATGTATTTGGGCGGCACCAAGTTGAATTTGGTCGAGTGGTTGTCGGTCATCAACGTGTTGTGGACCGCGTTGCTCGCGATTCCGATTCCACTCATCGTGCGTCAGGTGTTCAACGCGACGCGCGCGGTGCAACAATGGCTCGACGATACGTTCACCGTGTGGTTCATCGCGCGACGAACGCACGTGGCGTGGGATCGGTTTATGCCCAAACCCAAGTCTGCATAACCCAGTTCCCAAAAGCAACCCCCAACCGATTTCGTGTAGTTTAGAGATGCTCCAAGCAGAGGTAGGTAGGTTCTAGGTAGGAAGTAGGTTAGACGAAGATAGGTTGAAATTGACGTTTGCGATCATTACTATACGCAAGTCGGGGTGTTGGACGAGGTAATTGGAGTAAATAACGCCGTGAACTTGGCAAATCCATTAGACATTATCGGGAATAAGACCTCTCTCGCCAAGCCGCCAAGAACGCCAAGTTTTTTCAAGATGATTCTTTGCGTGCTTTGCGTCTTGGCGAGAGGTAAAAGTTGTTTCCGATAAAGTCTATTTGCCACGCGCTGGGAAGCGTGATACAATCGCGAGCAAATTGATCAAGTGCGGGTGTGAGTCTTGACGGACAATCCACTTGGCATGGTTCTAGAATCCCGGCAACTAGAGCACGCGTCGCCACGCGGCAAAGCGAAATGAGCTTTGTGCGTGTGCGGCGCGTTGTGTTTTTTATGAGGTGAAACTGTGGCAACAGATTTGATTGCGGAATTGCATGACTTGATGAAGTTGGCAACATCAGAATTAACTACTGCGACTCCCCCCGTCAAATCCACAGATGGTGCCAAGGTCTATGTGCATGGTGCTGACAAACCGCAGTTTGGTAACTTGGATTGGGGGACATTAGGATTCAAGTCTCCGCCTGAAAACCTTGTTTGGTGGGCTATCACACATCATCATGCCAAGTCGGATGGCTGGGAACGGAATCTATCATTGCCTTGTCCTAATCCCAAAATAACGGAAGAAGATCGGAAGGCGATTTTTTTAATCATCCTGAGTGATCACCTTGCGACGACAGCGGGACGCGCTTTGGGGAAAAGGATTGGTGGCGCAGAGAGGATGACTGTCCATCGTTTGTGGAATCCGCGATTTGCTCAATTAATGCATGGTGATCCGGAGCCAATCAAGGATGCTAATTCGCTTACAGATGCCTTGAATCTGATTCAGTCGAATGATGCAAAGAAACTTTGGGAAACATTTCGTCCGAATATGGAGGTCAAGCCGGAGGACGAGACCATTCCGCGTAATGTTACATCACTATTGTCGCATTCGCAATTGGTTGGTCAGTTCTACCGGATTCTGAAGAAAAATATTACCGTAAAGCATGAGCCGTTGTGGTTGAGTTTGGGCGGCGAGTCGGTTCAAACCACACAGGACGCAGAGCAACGATGGTCGCTCCACTCGCTTCGCGCGACGGTCAAGTTTCACCAGAACCCGGTTCGCCCGGCGGACTTGAACTTGTTTGGTAAATTGGCGAAAGTTTCGGAACAACTTGAAAATCAATTTGGCGATGAACTGTTGTTTCAAACGAGCGATTCGGTGTGGCTTGTTCTTCCATACGTTGCAGAGGACGCCGAGCCCGCTGGTTTGAACAAGAAACTGCGCGACGCGTTCGAGCCGGTATTGAATGAGCATTTATATCTGGAGATCGAGATCAAAACCGCGCCATTGAAACAAGTTGGTGTTTGGCTACCGACGGCGGTGCAACAGGGTTTGACTCGGCGTTTTCAAGTTGGGTTGAAACCCGAATTGGTGCAGGTGCAGAGTCAGATTTCCGACCAGGAGCAAGCGGTCAAGCGATTAGATGAGGCGCGTTTGACATTACGCCGGCAATCTGCTCAAGCAATGGATCGTGTCGAGCATGGCAAGCGAATTTCTGTGGCAGATCGAGAATGGAGTGACGCCAAGAAGAAACTGGTTAACCTGCAGAACACCGAAACAGCCTTGGTTCAGCGGGTTGCGACTCAATCAAGTTCTGATTCAGTTGAACAATTTGCTGGGGAATATGCACACATCTCTTTGTATCCAAAAGATATTGCCGAGTGCTCTGCTTTTCCACCGCCCATCTGTGAGATTTGCCAGATGCGCCAGGCAAAAGAGCGTCCGATGGCAAATACCATTGATTATGTTTGCGATGTGTGTGAAGAGATTCGCACGGGTGGTCTTTACCAGGGAAGCATTGACGATTGGGATCTGGCGCTATGGGTCAAGGTGAATCTGGAAGCACACGCACTCGAAAGTGCCTTGCTCAACCTGTACGCCGATTACGTTGAAGCGAATATCGTAGATGTCAAGATCCGGGAAGAATGTTTGAAGGATGTTCGCATTGCGGCAGTCGCGCGCGATTTCGTCGAAGACTATCGCGCTTTTTTGACGGATTGGAACGCGCGGCTAAATGAAATTGCGCCGCGCTCACGTGATGGTAAACCTGAATTACGCGACTTGGGTATGTCCGACTTGCGCTTGATTCAGTTACGCGACGGGGCGCAGTTGTACCATCTGCTGGAATCATTTCGCGTGCTGTGCCGGTCGCGTTTCCCAGTATGGTTTGAAAAGGATACGATGCCGCCCATTCGTCTGGGAATTAGCATCTCAGATCCCAAGTACCCGTTCTTCCAACATTGGCGGTACATTAGCAAGCCGCCGCAACCGATAAGCGTGCGCGTGGTCGGTAAGCGTCCAATGGAAATTGGTTTGCGCGCGTTTGACTTGTTGGTTGGATTGGACTTGAATGATCGTGACCGTGAAGTTAAACGCGGACGAACGTACCTGCACAAACTCGCGCAAATCGAACAGCGGAGCGCCAGTACGGCATTGGCAACCTTGACATTGTTGAGTGACCGACACGACCGGCGTAAGCTATCGCCGCGGGTGATTGATTCTTTCGCCGACGCGATCGAGCAGGGCGTTTTGCGAATGCGCGATCTGTTGGCGTACGAGCATCTCACTACGTTCGGATTGGAGTGATATGTTTTGGGAATATGAATTAACTTGCGACGCTTTATGTTTGGGTGAGCGCACCAAAAAGGGAACCTACCGCGCAAGTTTGGACAGTTCGATTCCGTACTCGCAAATTACGGGCGCGCTCCGCGCGCGCCGACGTGGCGAAGGACGCGAGTCGGACATTCACGCGGTTGGGCGCATTCAGAAATTTCGGCGCGAGACCAAGATGCGCGGGTTGCGCGATGTGTTCAGCGACACAGCCAAACTCCCATTAGAGATTGAATTCCTTAGCGATGTTCACGCGCGTGTCTATATTCCAACCGATGGCGACGCGGCAGAACTCGAAGCCGATTTGATGCTGGAAATGGGCGCGTATCGTTCACTGGGATTTGGACAATGCCGGTTGAAACGCACCAAGCCGGCGTTAGAGTTCAAGCCCGTTGAAGGTCGGCTGGCGGTGCGCGTACCGGAAAATTCGCGGGTGTTGGAGTTGTTTCAGATCCAAGTCAAAATGCCAATCTTTGGTTATCTCTTTCAACCGGATGCGGCGCACGAAGGCGGCGAGTACGTCCGCGCGCTCTTTGAAGATAGCTGGGTGAGCGCACCGCTACCGTTCCTGAAAGAAACACAGGAGGTGTAAGATGGACCCACTTGAAGAGTGTGCTAAACGCGCGATGGACCCACTTGAAGTTCGTGCTAAACGCGCGATGGACGAGATTGTGATGTATGTGTCTAAAATGCAGGTGCGACGAGATCGTCCGCAACTTGAGGTGACGGGTTTGTTGGATGACGTCGCGACGGTTTTTGAACGCGATGGACCAACGCTTGCTGAAGCGTTTGTTGTCGGCAAGCGTGAAGACAGCACGTACGCGAATCGCCGCGACGATTTGAATTACTTGGTTGAAATTATCGGCGTACTCGAGTGCGAACATTTGCGGCGCGCGCACGGCGGTTTTATTTTGAAAAAACTGAATGCCCTACGCGATTTTTATGGGCGCACAAAGGAGAGCTAAATGCCAACCGAGATTAAACGCAATCAACATTGGGCGATTTACACGGTACGCTTGACGACCAAACAACCGTTGCACATCGGCGCGTTTAAAGACCCGATGTCCGATGTGCATGGTCCGTTCACCACGCTGGGCGGAAAACCGGTGGTGCAGGGTTCCAGTCTCAAAGGCGCGGCGCGCGCAAAACTCGAAGAATATTTGATCTTGAACTATGGCAACCAGCCACCGATGAAACCGTGCATCCCTTCCAGTTTCAACAACCTTTCGGAAGACGAACGCGCCTTGACACGTGGACAAAAATACAAGGGCGCGAATTGCGAGTATCGCAGTAGCGGTCGTCGCGAAGGGCAAGTCGCGGTTTGTCCTACTTGCTACCTTTACGGGACGATGGGGTTAATCGGGTTTGTGCAGACGCCATACCTGGGATTGACGGGCGGTACCGAGATCGAAGAAATTTATCAGAATCGCCGCGACCGTGGAACGGATACGGTCGCGCACGCCGCGAATCGCACGTTGCAGGGCATCCCGCAAGGGTCGGTGTTTGAAGGCGAGATGCGTATTTTGCTCTCGGACACAATTCGCGGTTGGGAATTGGGTAAACCGCGTCCACTACAAGGTAGAGGATATGCGGATGAATGGCTCAGGGGAAATGCCAAGAGTCAAACGGATCTCATCAAAGAGTTTGTGGTCGAACGTTTAGAAGACGTGAAACGGATGGGTGGGCAAATCTCCAAGGGCTTTGGCGATGTTAGCATCAAGGTCACATTGAAAGAAGACAAGTGGGTTTGAGCTGACAAGAGCCGGTGCAAGCAATGCCCGCTTCGAGCGTGCATCAAGGTCACATTGAAAGAAGACAAGTGGGTTTGAGTGTGCTCCTATGCCCACCCGCCTCCTCACTCGCGCGCTGGCGCTCGCCAATTTGCGCGCGGCATACAATCGCATCGCGCAGAACAAGGGCGCGCCGGGCGTAGACGAGATCAGCATTCGGCGTTTTGCGCGTGAGTGGGAAACGCACTTGGTCGAATTGCGCGCAAGCGTGCGCGCGAACACGTACAAGCCGCAGCGTTTGCGCCAGTTCCAAATCCGCAAGCCGAGCGGTGGCACACGCACGATCAGCATCTGCACGGTGCGCGATCGGATTCTGCAACGCGCGGTATTGAACGTGCTCGAAGAAAAACTCGACGCCCAATTTTTGGACTGTGCGTTCGGTTATCGTCCGGGGCGTTCCACCCAGGGCGCGCTGGATGCGGTGTTGCGCGCGCGCGATGACGGATTCCGTTGGGTTCTCGATGGCGACATTGAACAGTTTTTTGAATCGCTCGATCACACCTTGTTGCTCGATTTTTTGCGCGAAGATGTGGACGATGCGCGGATCATCGCACTGATCGAACTGTGGCTCAAGGTCGGGCGGCGCGCGCGCGACCAGGCGGTCGGCACGCCGCTGGGGATGGTCGTCTCGCCGTTGTTGTCAAACGTGTACTTGCATCGGTTTGACCTGGCGTTGACGCGCATGGGGTTGCGCTTGGTGCGGTACGCCGATGATTTTATCATCCTGGGTGAGACGCGCGCGGAGATGGAAGAGGCGCGGCGATTTGCGGCGTGGGCGTTGGGTTATTTGCGCTTAAAGTTGTCACCCGCCAAGACACGCGTGGTTTCGTTCGACGAAGGGTTTGATTATCTTGGTGTGCATTTCTATCGCGACTCGTTCGCGTACCTCAAACAGGGCAAGCGCGTGCACGCCAAAACGCGACCAACGACATGGGATTTTCTGCCGCCGGAATGGTATTGAGGAAAGGATGAAGGATGAGAGCGGAAGGATGAAGAACAACGAGGAACTCGCGGGAACTCGGTGTAGCAGGGACGCAGAAAAATCTATTCAGTTTTTCATCCTTCACGCGAAGCGTTCATCCGTCTGACTTGCGTATGGCAACGTTGTATGTAACCGAGCAGGGCGCGCGCGTCGAAAAAGAATATCACAAGTTGGTCGTCACGAAAGAGGATGCCACGATCATCGCGGTGCCGGCGATCAATGTATCGTCGGTCGTGTTGATCGGCAATGTGGGTGTGACGACGCCGGCGATCGCGTTTTTGCTCGATCAGGGCATCGAACTGGTTTTCCTGACGCCGCAAGGTAAACTGCGCGGACGGTTGATCGGCGCGACGCCGCTCAACATCGCATTGCGACAGACGCAGTATGCCAAGATGAAGGATGCGGCATTCTCGTTGCAAGTGAGCCGCGCGGTGGTGGAGGGCAAGCTGGCGAACTATCGGACGCTGGCGCAACGCTGGGGGCGCGATCACGGTGTGGAGGGTTTGCGGACGGCGGCGGACGCGTTGATTCCGCACCTACGCGCGGCGGCGCGCGCGAACGATCTGGCGGAACTGCGCGGCAATGAGGGCGCGGGTTCCAAGGCATACTTTGGCGCGTTGCGCGCGGTTCTGCGCGGCGATTGGACGTTTGAAAAGCGCGCCCGGCGACCGCCGCCCGATCCGGTGAACGCGCTCTTGAGTCTGGGTTATACGTTGCTTGGCGAAAACATTTTTGCGGCGTTGGAAATTGTCGGGTTGGATCCGTATGCCGGTTTTTTTCACGCGGACGCGTACGGGCGTCCCGCGCTCGCGCTCGATCTGGTGGAAGAGTTTCGCGGCGTCATTGCCGATTTGGTGGCGCTGATGTTGATCAACAAGCGTGTTTTGGAGCAAAAAGATTTTCACGCTGGCGACGATGGCGGGGTGTATTTGAGCGAGCGCGGCTTGAAAAAGTATTTGCGTTATTACACGGCGCGCATTCAAACCGAGGTTCTGCATCCGCACTATCGCCGGCGGTTGACGTACCAAAAGTGTTTTGAGGTGCAGGCGCGGCTTTTGCGCAAGGTGATCGAGGGCGAGTTGCCGGCGTATATTCCGTTTCGCGCGCGGTGACAAGACCGGGAAGGCGCTGGCGCGAAACTCTTTCAGGTCTGAAGGACACGATGACCAAAAAATTTATCGTTGTCGCGTACGATATTTCGGATGACAAGCGGCGCACGCGTTTGCACAAGCGGCTGCTTGATTTTGGGACGCCGGTACAATATAGCGTGTTCGAGTGTTTGCTGGTGGAAAAGGATTTTGCGCGGATGGAACGCGCGGTGCGGCGCGTGATCAAGCCCCGGCTGGACCAGGTGCGCTATTATTTTTTGTGCGAAACGTGTCGGAGCAAAATTGAGACGACCAGCGGCGTGCAAGTGGTGAAAGAAGTGCAGGTCATTGTGGTGTAGGGTTTTGCGAGAATCGGTGGGGGGTAGAGCGCTTGGGGCGATTCTCGCAAAGGGGGGTGAAATGTGATTGAAAAATGAGATTTTTTGACGCAAACCGATTCATTTTGACGCGCAAGCGCGGATGATTTGCGAGAATCCAAGCGTGGTGGGTACGAGTTGCCGATTCTCGCAAAGTGGCGCCGATGTGCCGGGATGGGGTTTTTGCCCCACTGACAGGGCTGGGGAGCGGGCAAATTGCGTTCTGTCTCCCACTCGCTGGGAGAATGCGACTGTCAGAATGAAAACTAAACTCTAACAGAGATTGATACGAGGTTGTGTCCGCGACCGTTGCGGTTCTTGCGTCATGTCAGAATGAAAACTAAACTCTAACAGAGATTGATACATGTTTTACCTCTTCGCACCATCCGCAGGCATCGCTACGCGTCAGAATGAAAACTAAACTCTAACAGAGATTGATACGCATGAAACCATGAGATAGCCACCTCATTGTCGAGCTGGTCAGAATGAAAACTAAACTCTAACAGAGATTGATACAAAGGTATCTCTGTATGTGTACTCAACTTCCCAACTCTTTCCAGTCAGAATGAAAACTAAACTCTAACAGAGATTGATACGTGATGACCACCATTGCAGTCAGAAGGGATAATTTAACGCTCCCAGTCAGAATGAAAACTAAACTCTAACAGAGATTGATACGCACATTCTCAATCTCTGCGATTGCGGACTCTGCCAGTCAGAATGAAAACTAAACTCTAACAGAGATTGATACCTGGGAGATGTCGAGCACGCGGCGATCGCGATCAACGCGATCAAGTCAGAATGAAAACTAAACTCTAACAGAGATTGATACGTGGATCGTTTCCGGTGTGTCTCGACGTTGGACTTCATCGGTCGTCAGAATGAAAACTAAACTCTAACAGAGATTGATACGGAGTTGGCTATGGTGGAATGTCTTTTCGCATTGTCAGGTCAGAATGAAAACTAAACTCTAACAGAGATTGATACGTTGCTTTGCGTCTTGCGGTGCGCTATTCAATGCGATAGTCAGAATGAAAACTAAACTCTAACAGAGATTGATACCTTACTGTCGCCCCATGAGGGAATTCGCCGAGGTTATATTCTGCAAGTCAGAATGAAAACTAAACTCTAACAGAGATTGATACTTATCGGACCAGGTGGTTTCGGTTGCCGCGAGTTCATCGTCAGAATGAAAACTAAACTCTAACAGAGATTGATACTCTGCCAAGCCAAAACGGAAACGCAGTCGAATGATTCGTCAGAATGAAAACTAAACTCTAACAGAGATTGATACTCTGCCAAGCCAAAACGGAAACGCAGTCGAATGATTCGATCCAAGTCAGAATGAAAACTAAACTCTAACAGAGATTGATACCAACAAACATGTCAATCCTCCTCAGACTCACGATCGAGTACTGGTCAGAATGAAAACTAAACTCTAACAGAGATTGATACATGATTCGATCCAACTCACGACGCAATGCTACGTCGAGTTGTCAGAATGAAAACTAAACTCTAACAGAGATTGATACTGGCCGATTGCCGTCCTTGCGGCAGTTCTTGTACCTGTCAGAATGAAAACTAAACTCTAACAGAGATTGATACGCGCCGAATAGTTTTGTTAGATACCGCTCATTCATGTCCTCTCGTCAGAATGAAAACTAAACTCTAACAGAGATTGATACCATTCGCGTGCCTGGCGGAACTGTTCGTTTGTTAAAGTCGCGTCAGAATGAAAACTAAACTCTAACAGAGATTGATACCATCAGTGAGAGAATTGTTACGCAGCCGTATTGGTTTTGGTCAGAATGAAAACTAAACTCTAACAGAGATTGATACCATTTTCGAGTTCAGATTTGCTCGGCGTCGCCCCCTGTGCTAATATGGGGTGGTACAACTCTCCCTGACAATTAACTGTATAATGGGGGCAAGGGAGAGA
>JACRBM010000079.1 GCA_016219275.1 Chloroflexota bacterium | reverse complement strand
GGGTGCGCACGCATCGCCGTCGGTTTCGGATGCACACACGCTCCGTCAAACAATCCAACGCTCAACTCAAGGATTTGGTGCGTCGTTGGAAAATGCTCCCGGCGGACAACGCGCCCAAGTGAGTTTTGCGGTATTGCGAAAATACGCTTAGCCATGATCATCCCTCCTTACCGCGGTCAATCGCATGATGCGCGCTAGCACCAGCATTGAAAAGCTGAACACAGATGCAGAGATGATGAAACCGAACGCGTTCGACAAATTTCCGCCACCCGCGACAAAAACCATTGCCGTTTGATATGCGAGACCTCCGCTGAGTGTCGCAATCACAACCAGCGCAAGAAACGTCAGCGTGAACCGATTCACCGAGGTGACCTTGGTCACCGTCAACCTCCCGTCGTGTGCGTCACCGGTACGGTGAACCACGCGTACACGATGAGCGCAGCGAGAATGACGAGCACGAGCGCGCCCGCGATCAGCCATCCGCGTCGTTTGCTCGACGCGAGCCAGGGACTGCGATCCAGGAATGGCACGAGCACGAGTAATCCGAAGAAGACAATGCTGCCGTACAAGATGCCTGGCACGCCGAATACATTTTCCAGCGGATAAAGCCACAAGAACATCCACGGGGGCTTGGTCACTTCTTCGCCCGGCACAGCTTTGAGTCCGAGTGGCGCGGAGACAAAGAACGAGAGTACCGCGACGGTTGCAAACAAAATCAAACCAAAGCCAATCATTCGCCGCAGATGCATGTCAAAGTGACTCATCCCAAAGGGACTTTCAGTCTTTTGATTCGCCGGATAATCGTCGCCGGCGCGCGCGTTCTCTGTCGGCTTGGGCGAAATCTTGAGCATCTTGACGAGAAACAGATGCACGGCGACGAGACCCAGGAAGATGAATGGCAAGAGCGTGATGTGCGTCGTATAGAGCCGCGTGAGGAGCGGGACACTGCGCGTGAATTCGGATGAAAGCCACACACCCCACACGCCGAGCAATTCACCGATCTCCTTGTTATGGGATAGCGCCTCACTCGCTTCCTGATCCCACTTGAGAATCGTCCCCGTGAAGGCAAAGCCCAAGGTGATCGCGAGCAAGCCCACGCCGACGAGCCAGTTGAATTCGCGCGGGCGCTTGAAGGAGGCGGTGTAGTAAATGCGTATCATGTGCAAGAGCGCAGTGACGACGACGAGATTCGCCGTCCAGAAATGGATGCTGCGAATAAAATCGCCGAACGGCGCTTGCGTGATGATGTACACCACGCTGTCGTGCGCCTCGCTGGGATGCGGATGGTAGAACTGGGTGAGCAAAATGCCAGTCGCAAAGAGGACGACAAAGCCAACGAGCGTAATCCCGCCGAGGGTGTACGGAATGGTGTTGGCGTATTCGGGCACGGGATATGCGAGTGCGTGCAGCGCGAGCCGTTCATCCAGCGCGCGCCACAGTTTGTTCCAAAACGTTTCGGCTGCCGTCTTCGGCAGAACTGATTGTGCTTGAGCCATCGTGACTCTCCTTTCCAGGTTTTCACAATCAATCCATCATCAGGTTATGCTGTGACGTTGTGCTTAGAATAATCCTTCTGCTCTCATTTGGCACGCGCTAAAACACCGATTAACAACACGCCATTCGTCTCATCCGCTAACAGGTCTCAAGTCTAGGATGTGGCTGGACGTGAGACCTAGCCGTTTTCACGCGCCGCTGCTTTTCCGAAGGTCAGATGTTTTCTCCAGAGTTTATTGAACGATGCGAATGTTTTGCGTGCGCGGATCGATGACGTACTTTTTGACTTTGCCCAACACTTGCTCCATCGTTTCGACAAAATAACGATAGCGGGTGACATCCGTAGACGCGTTCGCATTGCGCGAAGCGAGTCGATATTCCTTGAGCACGTCCCCGAATCGCTGCGCATCACCTTTGGCGCGATTCGTGACCTGGGCAACGTAGCCGACCGCTTCCTGGTTGATCCGCTGCGCGTCGCCGCGCGCTTTCGGCAAAACGCTGTTCGCGTACCCTTGAGCATCGTTGATCGTCGCTTCTTTTTCTTCGCGCGCGCTCGACACGTTGCGGAACGCGTCCGCGACTTCTTTCGGCGGGTAAACTTCCTGCAAGTTGACGCTGACCAACTGCAAGCCGCTTTGGTAATTGTCGAGCGCTTTTTGCGCGTTGGCGAGGATCGCGCGCTGCAAATCGGGACGCCCGGTCGTGAGCAAATCGTCCACCACCGACCGACCGCCGAGGGTCACGATCACATCGCGCACCGTGTTGCGAATCAACGTGTTCGCGTCATAGTCCACGCGGAGAACGTAATCCGCCGGGTCTTTCACGCGATACTGCACGATGACTTTGACACTGACGATGTTTTCATCGCCGGTCAGAATTTGCGGTTCCTCGGCTGGGTGCAGCGCGACTTCATGCTCGGGTGGACGCAAGCCGATGCCCTCGCGCCGGATTTGCGAAACGTTTACCACGTCCGCGCGCTCGATGGGCGACGGTAAGCGATAATGCAAACCCTCGCTCACGCGCCGTTGAGTCACTTGCCCGAATCGCCGCACGACCGCTTCTTCACCTGGGTTGACGATGTAAACGCCGGAGAGAAGATAGAGTGCGACGACGATGCCGAGCGCGATTTTGCCGAGGTGCGGATTGCGCGCGAGATGACCGAACGCCGCGCCGATGTCGGCGAGCGCGGTCGCACCTGCACCGCGCGTGAGGAATCCGTGCAGCGCGCCAATGACGCGCGATAGTAACGCGCGTGTAATCATAAATGCGCGCGACGGTTTGCTCTCGCGCGGACTGTCCTCGTTTTGCGAATCTCTTCGAGACCTTTGGTCAGTTGAATTAGGGTTTAGTTCATCACTCATGACTAGCAGTTTGTCGGAGAGGAATCGCGAAATGCCTCCTCCCCGACCCAAGATCGCCAAATTTCTTTCGCAACCTGGGTCTCAGCGGGCTTTCTGTCGTCGTGCAGGCGCGCGAAAACTGCGCCGACAATTAGTCGGCCAT
>JACRBM010000078.1 GCA_016219275.1 Chloroflexota bacterium | reverse complement strand
TAACGATACGACTTGCGTCGCAGAACACACGCGCACCGACCGCGCCACGTACGCGGTTTTTGGCGAACTTGGTTGCCGCAGTTGGACGGTGGCTTCATTTCGCGTGCGGCTTCGGGCGCGGTCGGTGTGCTACAGCGTTTCGCGATGGGCGATTTCCGTTTGAATGTCCTGGGATGGCAAAGGTGGGTATTCATATAGCCGATAGAGTGGACGCCCATCGCGAAACATACGCCGCCCAACAGCGCGCGCGGGAAGGCGCGTGACACCAGGACGTCGAAGCGCGCGCGCCGTCGTGCGGCTCTAACGTTTGCTGAAACGCCTTTGAGGAGAGTGCTATGAAGTGTATGCATTGTCTAGTTGAATTTCATGATAATGAGCGCGTCGAGATTCTGGGAGAAGATGCAGATGCAGGCTGGGCAGTGTCGTGTTTCACTTGCCCATCCTGTAAAAGGATGAACCTCTTTCTTGTAAATGGCAAAATCATACGAACTCCGAACGGTATATATCTGACGAATAGAATTAGCAGCATTCCAATTAGACCAAAGGGAAGCAGTCGTTCTCCGTGTCCATCGGAAGTGCCCGCAGAACTTGCTGAAGACTACACAGAAGCATGTATCGTCTTATTCGATAGTGCCAAAGCATCCGCAGCATTGAGCCGACGTTGTTTGCAGAACCTTCTCCGAAAAGCAGCGAAAGTGAAACACGGTGACTTGGCTGACGAAATACAACAGGTCATTGATAGTGGCTCTCTTCCTAGCCATTTGGTGCAAGTCATTGATGCTGTTCGACAGATAGGGAACTTCGCCGCCCATCCAATGAAAAGCCAACGGACAGGTGAAATCCTTCCAGTTGAGCCAGAAGAAGCCGAATGGAACCTTGATGTTCTTGAAGCACTATTCGATTTCTATTATGTGCAACCAATAATGATAGCAAAGAAGCGCGACGCTCTCAACGCGAAACTCAAAGAAGCGGGCAAGAAACCAATGAAGTGAATACGCTTCAGCAAACACACAGACGCCGACAACGGTACGCGCGCGTTTTTTGGCATTGTCGGTTGGTTAGCATGAACGTTGTTGGTATTTCGGCGTACCGTTGTCGGTGTGCTACAGCGTTACACGCGATTCTTTTACGATAGAGTGGCGTGGCAGTTCGCAAGCATACACGGAGACAATCAAAACCATGTCACTGCATTGGAAAGCAGGTGACCAAATCGTATGGCGCGAAGTCTGGCGAGGAAGAGTATGGTCAGCCAAACCTGTAACTGTTGTCAAAGATACTCCAGACTTGGTCGCTTTGTGGATGGCTTTGGGTACTTGCTGGAAAATACCAAGGGCATTGGACGGCAGTCCTGTTCAACCCAGCACACGACTTCCAGACGCCCAATGGCAATTGGTTGACCAAGTATGGGAATACGGGGATACTTTGTTTCTCACCGCTTTTGGGAACACTCATGCTGTTCACGTCATGTGGTCCAAAGAACGGACTCGCTTTGCAGGTTGGTATATCAACTTGCAAGATCCCATCGAACGAACGGCTATCGGCTTTGACTATATGGACCAGTTGCTCGACATCGTTGTGAGTCCAGACCAATCCGAATGGTATTGGAAAGACCAGGACGAGTTTTTAGAGGCACAGAATATCGGTTTGATTTCTCCGGAAAAGGCACGCGAGATACGGACAGAAGGCGAGCGAGTCATTTCGCTCATGCGCTCTGGTATGCCGCCGTTCAACAGTGGTTGGGAATATTGGTCTCCGCCATCCAATTGGAGCATCCCGCAACTTCCTGAGAACTGGGATAAAGTATTGCAACGCGCAGACTGAACGGCATGCAACATGATGTAGTCTCTCGGAGATCAGATTGAAAATTCTCATCGTTCTCCCCATGCAACAAGAACTTGATTTTTTCATCCAAGGTTGTACGGAACAAGGACTCGCAACGGAATCCGCTCACATCGGTCGGATACCAGTGACCCGCTTGCCCGGACTCGGCATTACGCTCGCAAGAGGCGGACTGGGCAAGACACAATTTGCGGTTCAGACTCAACATTTAATTGATTGCGGATCGGATTGGAACGCAGTCCTGTGCGCTGGCGCGGCAGGCGCGTTGGACGATAGACTTGATGTCGGAGACGTTGTCGTCGGAACCGAGACCATCGAGTACGACATACGCAACAAATTCGGCAAACCGATGCTCCCGCGTTTCCGTAGTGATGCGACACTGCTCGATGAATTCAAACACATCGAGACGATCGCCGCTTCGTTCAGAATCCACTTCGGTGCCATCGCGAGCGGCGACGAGGACATCGTGGATGTAGCAAGACGGGAAGAGGTTCGAGGACTAACCAACGCGCTCGCCAACGGCTGGGAAGGAGCAGGCGGCGCGCGGGCATGTCAGTTTAGCGGTGTGCCGTTCATCGAAATTCGCGGCATCTCCGATGGCGCGGATGAAACAGCCGCGCTTGACTTTGAGACGAATCTCCCGAACACGATGAGGAACGTAGCCAGGGTCATAACGCAGTGGGCAAATAAATTCAAGGTTGCATGGAAATCAAAATGACACACAACTGGGACGCAATTCGTAACGAAACGACACAGTACTTGCAAGACCTGATTCGGATTGACACGACGAATCCGCCGGGCAATGAGACCAAGGCAGCGGAGTATCTCGCCGGCATTTTCAAACGCGAAGGCATCGAGCCGACCGTGCTCGAATCCGCGCCGGGACGTGGCAACATCGTCGCGCGTATCAAGGGCGAGGGTCGCGCCGCGCCAATTATGTTGATGGCGCATCTCGACGTGGTCACCGCCGAGCCGGAGCATTGGTCGCATCCACCGTTCGGCGCAGAGATCGCGGACGGGTACATGTGGGGACGCGGCACGCTCGACACGAAAGAACTCGCCGCGATGGAATTGACGGTGATGTTGATGCTCAAGCGCGAGGGAAAATCGCTCGCGCGCGACATTATCTTTATGGCGAACGCGGACGAAGAAGCCGGCGGCAAACTTGGCGCGGGCTGGATGGTGAAAGAACATCCTGACCTGATTCGCGCCGAGTACGCCATCAACGAGGGCGGCGGATTCGGCTTCGATATTTTGGGGCATCGCTTTTATTCGGTGCAGACCGGCGAAAAAGGGACCGCGCGCTTTACGATGCGGACGCGCGGCAAGCCAGGTCACGCGTCGCAACCGCATCGCGATAACGCGGTTCTGAAACTCGCGGACGCGGTGCTGAAAATCGGCGCGGCAGATTTGCCGATGCACCTGACGACGACGACCAAGACATTTGTCGAAGGCATCGGCGCGACGCTCGGCAAGCCGTACGATCTCGTCTTGCGCGCGCTGCTCGATCCGAAAAAACATCGCGCGACGCTCGACCATCTCCCGCTCGACGAAGGTATGCGCGCCATGTTCTACGCGATGTTGCACAACACCGTCACGCCGACGATGCTCAAAGCGGGCACCAAGATCAACGTGATTCCTTCGATGGCAGAAGGGCAATGCGACACGCGTTTGATTCCCGGCGAAACCCCCGACGACTTCTTGCGCGAGTTGCGACCGATCATCGGGAATGAAGTCGAGATCGAATTCCAAGATGGCAACCTGGGTCGCGAGTCCACGCACGCGACGTCGTTGTTCGATACGATCACACGCGTGATGGCGCGACACGAACCGAAAGCAACCGTCTTGCCGTACCTCGTCGTTGGGGCGACGGACGCACGACACGTTGGCAAAATGGGTACGCACGTGTACGGCTTTTGCCCGATGTTCGTGCCCTCGACCGAGCTGGGTCGCGTGCATGGGCATGACGAGCGCATCTCGCTCGACAATTTGATGTTCGGTACGCGCGTGTTGTACGATGTCGTCGGCGAGATGGTGGCGGGATGAGCGAGAGATTTTCGATCCGCGAGTCCACGCCGGACGACGCGGACATCATTTGCGCGCATCGCCGCGCGATGTTTGAGGCAATGGGACGCGACACGCCGGCACAAATTGACGCGATGGACCAACCGTATCGCGTATGGCTGGCGGACAAACTCGCGAACGGCGAATATCGCGCATGGTTTGTCGAAAACGAATCCGGCAAGGTTGTCGCTGGAGCTGGGTTGTGGTTGATCGCCTGGCCCCCCAGTCCGTACGATCAGGCGCGCTGGCGCGGGTACGTGTTAAATGTGTACACCGAGCCGGCTTTTCGCGGGCGCGGTTTTGCCAAGCGGCTGATGCAAACGATCATGGCGTGGTGTCGCGCGCATAGCATCTGCCTCGTGACGCTTCACGCAAGCAATGAGGGCAAGCCCATCTATGAATCGCTTGGATTCAAGCAAACGAATGAGATGAGAATCTTTTTGGAAGGAGTAGATAGGTAGACAGGTAGACAAGTAAATGGCTAGACACAGTACATCACAGTTGTCATTTCGAGGGAGCGGAGCGACCGAGAAATCACGGCTTTGCAAGGAGAGATTTCGAGCGAAGCGAGAAATGACAGCCCAAATTATGATGTACTGAGACGGAATGATTGCCTTGTTTATCTGTTTACTTGGTTACGTGCTTACTCACGACTATGTTACGCGCATCCATCATCGGTGGTTCCGGTTACGCGGGCGGCGAACTCGCGCGGATTCTGCTTTCGCATCCCCAGGTCGAACTCGCGCAAGTGACGAGCGAATCGCACGTTGGCGAGTACCTGTACAACGTGCATCCGAATCTGCGCGGGCGCACGAAATTGCAATTCACCACTCCCGATCAGATCGAGCCGTGCGATGCGCTTTTCATCGCGTTGCCGCACGGCGAAGCGCAAAAACGCATCGAATCGCTGGCAAAACTTGCGCCGAAAATCGTTGACCTCTCGGCGGACTTTCGCTTGCGCGATCTCGCGGCGTACAAGAAATGGTACGGCGAAGAACATCACGCACCGGACTGGGTGAGCAAATTTGTGTACGGCTTGCCCGAACTGCATCGCGCGGAAATGAAATCGGCGAGTTACATAAGCGGAGTTGGCTGCAACGCGACGGCGACGAATCTCGCTCTGTTACCGCTTGTGCGCGCGAATCTACTCGATGCGACGCGCGCGATTATCGTGGATATCAAGGTCGGATCGTCCGAAGGCGGCAATTCGCCCTCGCTCGCGTCGCATCATCCCGAACGGAGCGGCTCGGTGCGAACATTTTCGGCGGTCGGTCATCGCCACACCGGCGAAGTCGAACAGGAACTCGGTTTGACGAACGTGCACCTCTCGATCACCTCTATCGAGATGGTGCGCGGTGTGCTGGCGACGGCGCATTGTTTCTTGAAACCTGGGACGACGGAAAAGGACTTGTGGCGCGCGTATCGTGGCGCGTACAAAGACGAACCATTCGTCCGCATTGTCAAAGACAAGCAAGGCATCTATCGCTATCCCGAACCGAAAATTCTGTCTGGCGCGAACTATGCGGATGTGGGCTTTGAGTACGACGAAGCGACGTGCCGCGCGGTGTCGCTCTGCGCGATTGACAACCTGATGAAAGGCGCGGCAGGCAGCGCGGCGCAAGCGATGAATCTGATGTGCGGATTTCCGGAGACGATGGGGTTGGAGTTTGCAGGATTGCACCCGATTTAATTTCTGATCTTCGATTTCTGATTTCTGATTTAGGGGACGTGACAATGCCGATGATGACACGGGACGATCTCAAAGCGCGGACGAAACTGTTTGCTCTACGTACAATCAATCTCTGTGAGTCACTACCGCAAAGGAGGTCATCCGCGATTCTCGCTAACCAACTGATTCGAGCCGGCACGTCGGTCGGCGCTAATTACCGTGCCGCATGTCGCGCGCGTTCAACCAAGGATTTTGTAAACAAACTGGGTGTTGTGATTGAAGAGTCGGACGAATCCGCATACTGGATCGAGTTGGTTGTGGAGGCAAAACTGATGTCAGAACGCCGGGTCGCAAGTTTGTTGAAAGAGGCAGATGAGTTGACCGCGATTTTTACTGCCTCGCACAAGACTGCCAGTCGAAGTTTACGCCAATCTAATCAGAAATCAGAGATCAGAAATCAGAAATGAAAATGGTTGTCATCAAAATCGGCGGCTCGCGCGGCATCAATCTCGACTACGTTTGTGCGGATGTAGCCGCGCTCGTTCAAGAAAGCAAGCAAATCGTTGTGATGCACGGCGCGGGCAACGAGTCGAATGTGCTGGGCGAGAAGCTGGGTCATCCGGCGAAGCACGTCACGTCGCCGCAGGGGTTCACCTCGCGCTACACCGACCGCGAGACACTGGAGATTTACGTGATGGCGGCGTGCGGCAAGATCAACACGTTCCTCGTCGAGCGTTTGCAAAAGCTGGGTGTCAACGCGATTGGCTTGTCCGGCGTGGACGGACGTTTGCTCGAAGGCACGCGCAAGGACGCGATTCGCATCGTGGAGAACGGTAAGCAACGTATTTTGCGCGACGATTACACCGGCAAGGTCGAAAAAGTCAACGCTGACCTGTTGCACGCTCTACTAGAGTGTGCGTACGTTCCCGTCATTGCGCCGCTCGCGATCAGTTACCAGGGCGATGCGATCAACGTGGATGGCGACCGCGCGTCGGCGATGATCGCCGGCGCGCTCGGCGCGGAACAGTTGATCATTCTCACGAACGTCCCAGGTTTGTTGCGCGCGTTCCCGGATGAAGCGTCGCTTATCACGCACATTGACAAGCATCGCGTCGAAGCATCCATTGATTTCGCCGAAGGGCGCATGAAGAAAAAAGTCCTGGGTGCGAGCGAGGCGCTGGGGCTGGGAGTCAAGCAGGTTATCTTTGCCGACGGTCGCGTCGAGCAACCGATTCGCAAAGCACTTGAGGGTAAGGGAACCGTAATCGAATGATGACCAAAGCGCGCTCGACCGTCTATGCGTTTATGGACGAAAGCGGCGACGCGGGCGGCAATGTTCGTAAAGGCGCGTCGCCGCATTTCGTCCTCGCGATGGTTGAAACGACTGTGCCCGACCAGTTGCGCGAAGAGTTGCACCGCTTGCGTGGCGCGCTTGGCTTGCCGGCGACGTTCGAGTTTCGTTATCACGATACGCGCAAGGTTGCGGTGCGCGCCGCGTTTTTCGTATTGTTGCATTCACTTGATGTGCGAATTCGCGCCGCGGTTGTGGATAAGGCGCAGTTGCCGGCGGAAGCGCAGAACTGGGGCGAGCAAGAGATGTACGAGTATGCGATCGGCGAAATGGTCAAGCACTCTTCGAGAGAAGAATTGTCTGAGGCGATTCTGGTGATTGATGGCGAACGTAAACATCGCTTTGTTCAAAAGTTGCGGCAATACCTTTCCAAGCTCGGGCGCGATCAAAAGCGCGGGCGTATTTTCAAAGCAATCGTTTTGAAAGAATCCAAACGCGAGGATGGTTTGCAATATGCAGACATGGTGGCAGGCGTCATCGCTGAAAGAACCGAGCATGGCGAATCGGCTTTTGATGATTACGTGGATTCGAAACTCAAAGTGATGTTGAGTTTGCCGTGAAAATAACACCCCCTTGCCTATCCTGTGTACATGACGCAGGAAAGCCGCCAATATGGACATCCCAACGGGGAGCCAGCAGAGGGCGACCGTGTCGGCAAGGGGGTAAAACGGTTAGACCGTTTTGTTTCGGGAATCCCTTTCGAGTCTCCGTCTTGATTAAATTCTATCACGCGTGACAAAAGGAGTCAAGCACTTGAATATCGCAGACATTGAATCCAAATATACGTCCGGCGTTTACACTAAACGTCCGCTCGCGATGGTGCGCGGCAACGGCGCGCATTTATGGGACGAGAGCGGACGCGAGTACATTGATTGCGTCGGCGGGCAGGGCGCGGCGAATGTCGGGCACGCGAACGCGGCGGTTGCCGACGCGATTGCCGAGCAAGCGCGCACGTTGATTTCACTCACCGAGATTTTCTACAACGACAAGCGCGCGGCGATGGAAGAAAAACTCGTCGCGATTGCGCCGAACAAGGCGAACCGTGTCTTCCTGTGCAACTCGGGCGCGGAAGCGATCGAAGGCGCGATTAAATTCGCGCGTTATGCAACCGGGCGCACCGGCATCGTCGCAATGATGCGCGGCTTTCACGGGCGCACGATGGGCGCGCTCTCGGCGACGTTCGAACCCAAGTACCGTGATCCATTCGTCCCGCTCGTTCCCGATTTCTCGCACATTCCGTTCGACAATCTCGACAAAGCGCGCGCAGCGATCACAGATAAGACGGCGGGTGTTGTCGTCGAGATCGTGCAAGGCGAGGGCGGCGTGCGCCCGGCATCACGCGAATTTTTGCTCGGCTTGCAAGAGATTTGCCGCGAGCGCGGCGCGATGTTGATCGTGGACGAAGTGCAAACCGGATTCGGTCGCACCGGCAAAATGTTCGCGAGCGAGCACTACGGGCTGGAAGCCGATTTCGTCGCGGTGGCGAAATCCATCGCGGGCGGCATGCCGATGGGCGCGATCTTGATCGGCGAACGCGTCAAGAAACTCGAACCGATGATCCATGGCTCGACGTTCGGCGGCAATCCGCTCGCGTGCGCGGCAGGACTTGCCGCGATTGGTTACATCGAAAAAGAAAACCTGCCCGCGCGCGCGGCAGAACTCGGCGCGTACATGAAGGGACGCTTGGAGCGCATCGAGTCGCCGTTGATTCGCGAAGTGCGCGGGATGGGTTTGATGCTCGGCGTCGAGTTGAAACAAAAAGTGACGCCGTATCTCAGCGCGTTGATGGAACGCGGCGTGCTCGCGCTGCCCGCGGGATTGACCGTGTTGCGTTTACTTCCACCGCTCGTGATCGAAAAGAGCGATCTCGATATTGTGGCGGATCAGATCGAGTATGTATTGAATCAACCGAGTGCTTGAGTCGCGGCGACAACTTGCTCACGGAGGCACACACATGGACGAACAAGTCTTGACTGAATACATCATTGACCAACTCGGTCGCCATGTCACGCGCAACGACCTGATTTTCGACATTTGCCAACGGACGGGCTTGCCGTGGAGCCAAGTGAGCGATTTGGTCACGCAGGTTGAACGGAAGGATCAGAAAAAAATCGCGTTGAAGCAGAGTCCTGTGTTGTTGCTCATCGCCGTAGGCATTTTGATCGGCGGAGTGTTTTTTGCATGTGGCGCGTTGATGTACTTTGTTGACTTGGCGCGCGCGAACAAGTTCAATCTCGATCCATTCAGTTTGCGCCGCGATTATTTCAACGTGATTCGATTGTTCACCGGACTGGCGATGATCCTGGGTTCGCTCTTCGGCGTTGGCTCTTGGTTCAAGACAATTCTCAAATAAAATGCCAACGACTAGCGCCAGCGCCATCGTCTTCACGGAAGACCGCCAACGCGTCTTGTTGATCAAACGCGAAGATTTCCGTATCTGGGTTTTGCCAGGCGGCGGAATCGAGCCGGGCGAAACGCTGGAGCAAGCCGTAATTCGTGAAACGCGCGAAGAGTCTGGGTATCATGTTGCGATTGAGCGGCTCGTCGGAAAATACTGGCATCCGCAAACGTCGCGCGGCGGCAACCTGATGCACTTGTTCGAGGCGCGATTGATCGGCGGCGCGCCGATTTCCAGAGGTCCCGAAACGCGGGCGGTAGATTTTTTTCGGTGGGTCAGTTGCCGCCGCGGGTCCTGCCGTGGACGCGGACGCACATTGCGGACACGCTGGCAAACTCGGCGTCTGTCTTTGTGCGCACTGAACGATTGCCTTTTTACCAAGCTGTGATTTTGCGTATCGGGGTCGCCCTGCGAAATTTTCGCAACCAGTACATTCTGCGTCGGAAATAATATGGTCAAGGTGATTTCGGGCGAGCGCGTTGGCAAGCAAGGACGATTGACTGTTGGTTGTTCTGCCGCAATCTTTGATTCGAGCCACCAACGCATCTTGCTTGTTCGCCGTTCTGATAACGGTCAATGGACTGTTCCCGGCGGCTATATGGAAGCCGGTGAGAGTTTGACCGAAGCGTGCGCTCGCGAGGTGAAAGAAGAGACAGGACTTGATGTACGCGTCACGCGCCTTATCGCTGTCTACACCAATCCGCATATTTTGCTTGAGTATCCAGACGGAAATCGTTGGCAGGTTGTCGTGCTTCACTTTGAAGCTAAAGTCATTAACGGATACTTGAGTGTGAGCGACGAAACTACCGAATTCAAGTATTTCTCTTGGTCAGAGATTGCGAACCTGACAATGGGTTCGTTAGGTCGCCAACGGATTCTTGATTCATTTGAGATGAATCAGGCAACGCTCATTCGGGACACTTTTTCAACTAGAGATGTGTAGCTCGGCTCAGTTGGTGATGTTCAAATGATTCCCGTTAGTTCGAAAGAATCTCTTGATCTCTATACGCTTGTCCAGCGCCTGCGCGAAAACATGCCGCAGATTTTGCGCGCATATCCGGCGGTTCAGTTGGCATATTTGTATGGCTCGGCGGCAACTGATTCGGCGACGCGCTGGAGCGATGTGGATATAGCGCTGGTTGCCGCACGGTCCTTGTCTATTGGCGAGGCGTTGAATGCGGAACTAGAAGTGTACAGCGAGTTGATGCATCGCGCCAACATTCGCAATGCCGATGTTCGGTTGATTACAAATTATCCACTTACCTTTCAGGGGCAAGTGGTCTCGCGCGGGATCCTGGTTTATGCACAGGACGAAGCATTTCGTGTTGCCTACGAGACGCAGACGCGCGACGCGTATCTGGATTTCAAGCCGACGGAAGATAAATTACTCGAATCCTTGCTAATCACTTTGCGACCAGGAGGCGATATGTTTGATCGAGAAAAAGTGTTAAAATTGCTGCGAGTGCAACGCGACTATCTCAAACATCTACGCACCTTGTCACAAATCGCTGTCGAACAGTTCGTTGCCGATCCGAACGCGACGGGGGCGGCTCGTTATTATTTCTTGATCGCTGTTGAAACCTGTCTTGATATTGGAAATCACCTTATCGCGGCAAAGCAGTTTCGCGCGCCAACAGACTATGCTGATGTTTTCACCATTTTGGGTGAGAATAAAATCATTCTGCCGGAGTTCGCGCAAACTATGCGGAAGATGGCAGGCTTTCGTAATCTGCTCGTGCATGTTTATGCCGAAGTAGATGATCGGCGCGTGCACGAATATCTCGAAACGCGCCTGGGCGATTTTGCACAATTCCAACAGTACATTTTGCAGTTCATCGAAAAACAATGAATTCAGTTGATCTGCTCACCGGTCTCGTCAAAATATTTAGCCCATCTACCCAGGAACGTGCGGCAGCCGAGTATCTCGTCGCGCAGATGAACGCGCGCGGCTTTCGCGCGTTCGTGGACGACGCGGGCAACGCGGTTGGCATTCTTGGCGAAGGCACGCGCGACATTATTTTGCTCGGACACATTGACACGTTTCACGGCTACATCGAGCCGCGTATCGAAGATGGAAAATTGTACGGACGCGGCGCAGTAGACGCGAAAGGGTGTCTCGCGACGTTCGTCTCCGCGTGCGAAAAAGTCGGCGCGCGCGAGGGTGTGCGTTTCGTCGTCATCGGCGCGGTCGAGGAAGAGAGCGCGACGTCCAAGGGTGCGCGCTTCGCGGTTACGCAATATGCACCAGAATTCTGTGTGATCGGCGAGCCGAGTGGCTGGGATCGCATCACGCTCGGCTACAAGGGGCGTGTGCTCGTGGATTACGAAATGGCGAAAGCGATGACGCACACCGCGAGCAAGGAACGCGCGGCGACTGAAGAAGCCGTCGAATTTTGGAATCGCGTGTCAGCATATGCGAGCGAATACAATCGCGACAAGCGCGTGCCCGACCAACTCGATCCGTCGTTGCGTATGCTCAATTCGAGCGACGATGGTTTTAAGGATCGCGTCGTAATGCGAATCGGTTTGCGTGTGCCAATCGGTTTGACGATTGCCGGTGTCGAACAACAGATCGCGGAATTTGCGAACGGCGCGGCGCTCGCATTTTCGAGCGAAGAGCCGCCGTTCCGCGCGGACAAGAGCAATCCGCTCGTGCGCGCGTTTCTCAGCGCGATTCGCGACGCGGGCGGCAAGCCGGCGTTCGTGCTCAAGACCGGCACGGCGGACATGAACATTGCCGGACCCGCGTGGCAGTGTCCCATCGTCGCGTATGGTCCAGGCGATTCGGCGCTCGACCACACGCCGAACGAGCATCTCGACCTGGACGAGTACGCGCGCGCGATTGATGTGCTCGCGCGCGTGTTGGCGAGTTTGTGATGGAAACGGCTGACGGTTGACCGCAGACCGCCGCCAATTTTCTGCAGTCGGCGGTCGGTGGTCTGCGGTCATTTTTGGAGCCACAGTGGACAACATTGACTTTAACTGTATCTTTTGCGCGATCGTCGCGCGGCGCGCGCCCGCCGCGATGGTGTACGAAAACGATGGCGCGCTCGCGTTTCTCGACATCAATCCGGTGACGCAAGGGCACACGCTGGTCATTCCTAAAAAACATTGCCGCAATGTGTTTGACATTGACGACGCCAGCGGTACAGCCGTGATGCACGCCTCGCGCGTCGTCGCGCGCGCGCTACGCGCCGCCTTTCATGCGGACGGCTTGACGATTCTACAGTCGAACGAACGCGCGGGCGGACAAGCGGTCTTTCACTATCACGCGCACCTCGCGCCGCGTTTCACCGGCGATGGGTTAATGTCGCGCAATGAGACCGAACGCCGTTTGCAATGGCGCGCCCGCGCACAAGTTTCGCGTCAGGAACTCGACGCGATCGCGGAACAAATTCGCGCGCAGATCAAGGACGATTGATGTGGAGGCGGACGATGGGGTGTTGGTCGCGCTCGTCAATCAACCGCGCGATTTGGAAATCGTCCGCGCCGAACGCTGGTATCGCATCCCGGCGAAATACGCGCCGACGCATTTGACCCAGGTACGGTATCTCGCGTTCTATCTGCCGCGCGCGTTCGGCGAGTGTAAATGGACGATTCGCGAGTACGCGCCGGTGCGCGGACACGAACTCGTCCGTCGCCGCGATCTGTTTCCCGCCGAGTCCGATCATCCGCGCGCCGATGACGCGTACTACAAATTGCAACTGGGACAACTGATCGCGTTGCCGCGCCCGATTATCAGCCCGCGCGGGCGGCGAATGCTTTTTATCTGGACGACCGGCGACAAATTTTCGCGCGCGGTCGAGCTCAACGATCTGCTCGGCGCGAACGCGGCGGACGACGCGTTGTGGCGCGCGCTGCAAGACGCACGTATCGGCGGCGAGCGACAGATTGTCGTCCGCGATGCGCGGACTCGCTATCGCGTCGATTTCTGGATTCCGTGTTTACGCGGCGATGTGGTCATCGCGTTGGGCGGTCCCGCGCGTAAGTTACCCAAGACGAATCAGTGGCGCGCCTTGCGTTTTTCGACGACCGAGATCGAATTGTGCGCGGCAAATTGTGTACGGCAAATCAAGCGGGTAGTGCGTGAATTAGGCGGAGCAAAATACACTTTCGCGGAGAGGCAAACGTGAGCATTCTCATTGACAAGAAAACCAAGTTGGTCGTGCAAGGCATCACTGGGCGCGAGGGCGAATTCCACGCGCGCCAGATGATGGAGTACGGCACGAACGTGGTCGCCGGCATGACCCCAGGTCGCGGCGGCGAAACGGCGCTGGGCAAGGTGCCGGTATTCGATACGGTCGCGCAAGCCGTCGAAAAAACAGGCGCGAACACGTCGGTTATTTACGTGCCCGCACGCGGCGCGGCGGACGCGATTCTCGAAGCGGCAGATGCCGGCATCAAGTTGGTCGTGTGCATCACCGAAGGCGTGCCGGTCGTGGATATGCTGCGCGTCGCGCGACGATTGCCGGAAACCGGCGCGTTGTTGATCGGACCGAATTGCCCAGGTCTGATCACGCCGGGCAAAGCCAAGGTCGGAATTATTCCGGGGAACATTTGCCGACCCGGTCCCGTCGGCATCATCGCGCGCAGCGGCACGCTGACATACGAAGTGATTCACGCGCTCACGCAACGCAAGATCGGTCAGTCCACGTGCGTCGGGATGGGCGGCGATCCGGTGCACGGGTTGGGTTTCATCGAAACGCTCGAAATGTTCGAGCGCGATCCGCAAACGAAGGCGATTGTGTTGATCGGCGAAATTGGCGGCACGGACGAAGAAAAAGCCGCGGCGTACATCAAAAAGTGCGTGACCAAACCGGTCGTCGCGTTCGTCGCGGGGCAGACCGCGCCGCCGGGCAAACGCATGGGTCACGCCGGCGCGATCATCGAAGGCGGCACCGGAACGGCGGCGGAAAAAATCGCGGCGTTCAAACGCGCGGGTGTACCCGTCGCGCGTTTTCCCGGCGAAGTAGCCGACCTCGTCGCGCAAAAACTCGCGGCGAAAAAATCCACGCCCAAGCAAAGAGCGAGTAAATAAAGCTGTCATTGCGGGCGGAGCGGAGCAATCTCTGTTTCGCGTGCAATGCCGCAGGAGGTTCCAATGAACATCCTGGATCAAGTCATTTCGTTCCTCGGCGATCAAAACATCGAGGCGTACCTCGTCGGCGGATTGGTGCGCGATCAACTCCTCGACCGTCCTTTGCGCGATATTGATCTCGCGCTCGACGGCGACGCGATCGAGTTGGCGCGCCAATTCGCCGATGCGCGTGGCGGCGCGTTCTATTTGATGGACGAAGAACACAACGTCGCGCGCGTGATCCTCGAAGACACGCACATTGATTTCGCACAACTGCGCGGCGATCTGCGCCAAGACTTGGCGACGCGCGATTTCACGATCAACGCGATGGCGCGGGAGTTGGGTAGCAACGACCTGCGCGATCCGTTCCACGGGCAAAAGCATTTGCAACTGCGCCAGATTTGCGCGGTGACTGACGAGGTGTTCGCGAACGACCCGGTGCGTCTCTTGCGCGCGATTCGTCTTGCGGGCGAACTCGGTTTCGAGATCGGCGCGCATACAGACAAGTTGATGCGCCGCGACGCGCACTTGCTCGCGTTCGCGCCGATGGAACGCGCGCGCGACGAACTGTTCAAGATTCTCGCGCTGGACCATCACGTCGCGTCGTTGCGCCTCGCCGATCAATGCGGCGTGCTCGGCGCGCTGCTGCCCGAACTCGCCGCGCTCAAAGGCGTCACCCAGTCCGCGCCGCACGTCTACGATGCGTTCGAGCACACGTTGCGCGTCGCGGACGAACTGGAACTTGTACAGACGCGCGGTTATACCGAAGTGGCGAACGGCGAATTTGCCGCCGAGTTGCAAACGCATTCTGCTCAGATCGTTTCGTCCGATCGCTCACGCGCTCAACTAGTACGCCTCGGCGCGCTGTTGCACGATGTCGGCAAAGCCGTGACGCGTTCCGTCGGCGAATCGGGCGCGATTCACTTTTACGCGCACGAAAGTCTAGGCGCAGAGTTGAGCGCGACGATCGCGCGACGATTGCGCTTGAGCAACGCGGAAGTCGAAATCGTGACGCGTGTCGTCGCGCAACATCTACGTCCGACGTGGTTGGAACGCGAGGGACGCGTTTCGAATCGCGCGGCGCACCGCTTTTTCCGCGATGCCGCGGATGCGGGTGTGGACGTGTGCATTCTCGCGTTGGCGGACCGGCGCGGGACGTATGCGCCGAACGCGTATGGCGACGCCGATGTCTTGACGCGCGCGATTTGCACGCGCTTGCTCGACGCGTATTTTCGCGCGCACGAAACCGTGATCGCGCCGCCGCCGTTGCTCGACGGACGCTCGTTGATGAACGAACTGCGCCTCGAGCCCGGCAAACACATTGGCGAACTGCTCGACGCGATTCGCGAAGCGCAAGCGGCGGGCGAAGTGAACACGCGCGAAGAGGCGTTCGCGTTCGCGCGTACTCAAGTAAACAAGTAGAATGGTAGACCGGTAGACAAGGAAGCCTGTCTACCGGTTTCTTGTCTACTTTTCTCCCCAATCTATGGAACTCCAAGTAGCCGTTGCCAAAGTGTCCAAATGGGCGGTGCGCGAATCCGGCGACACGCTCGAAATGATCGAGCGACCGCACGGCGGCATCTCGTTCGTGTTGGTGGATGGTCAGCACACCGGTCACGGCGCAAAGCAAATCTCGAACCTGGTCGCGCGCAAAGCGATCTCTCTGCTCGCGGAAGGCGTGCGCGACGGCGCGGCGGCGCGTGCGGCGCACGATTACTTGTACACGCAGTACGACGGCAAGGTGTCTGCCGAACTGCACATCGTCTCGATTGATTTGGTGAGCAAGACGATTGTCATTTCGCGCAACAGTCATTGTCCCGCGCTAGTCAGCGATGGCGGCGCAGTACATTTGCTCGACGAACCGTCCCAGGCGATTGGCGTGCATCGCCGGATGAAACCGGTCATCGCGGAGTTGCCGCTCGCGGCGCGGATGACGGTCGTCGTGTTCACCGATGGCGTGCTCGATGCGGGAATTCGGTACGGACAGAAATTTGACATTGCCGCGTTTGTAAAGTCGCAGTTGTGTGACGAGACTATCGGCGCGCCGGAATTGGCGGATGCGATTCTCGCGCGCGCGAACGAATTGGATCGCGGCAGAGCGAATGACGATACAAGTGTGCTCGTCGTGCGCGTGGTGCCGCGTACGGACACTAGCGACGCGCGTCGTTTGACGTTGCGGTTTCCAATCGAGTGATGCGAATCGCGATTGTCGGTCCGTGCGCGGCGGGCAAATCCACGCTCGCGCAAAATCTCCAGGCGCTGGGTTATCAAGCCGATGATTGCGGACAGGAACACTCCGGCGTTCAAACGATGTGGCAACGGATTGCGAAACCCGATCTCTTGATTTACCTTGATGTAAACCTCGTTAACATCAACGCGCGGCGGAACGTCAATTGGGAACAGACTTACCTTGACGAGATGAATCGGCGGCTCACGCACGCGCGCGCCCACGCGCATTTTTTTCTCGATACGAACGATTTGACGATTGAGCAGGTGCGTGATCGCGTCGTGCAATTCCTCCAATTCCCGACTTACAATCTCTAGCGTCCAATTTCCAATCTCCAACTTCCAACCGCCAAACACAATTTGCCACTTTAGCGCACTTGGTTTATAATCGCTTTCGTTTTGTCGCACTAAATCTTATCAGTAGGTGAATGTAGAAATGCGCGAACGTAACTATGGAATGCTCGTTGGGATCATTTTCCTCGCGCTAGTCGCCGGGTGGATTGCGTTACCGGACAATCCCGGCTTGCGCATCGGTCCCATTCAAAAAGAAATCAAAGTCCACGAAGGGCTGGACTTGCAAGGTGGTTTGCAAGTGCTCTTGCAAGCCGACGGGGTCGAATGTGGTAGCGTGAGCAGTGATGCGATGGAATCCGCCAAGGCGATTGTCGAAAACCGCGTCAACGCGCTCGGCGTCGTCGAACCGGTAATTCAACGGCAAGGCGCGTGCCGCATCGTCGTCGAACTTCCCGGCTTGACGAATCCGGACGAAGCGATTCGCACGTTCGGCAATACCGGCTTGCTCGAATTCATTGATGCGGGCGATACGTCTTTGGCAGCCGGTCAGATCGTTCAAACGACCGGTCCGTCTACGGTGGTACTGCCGGGTCAACCCATCCCGACGCCGGCGCCGGCAGTGACCACGACGGCGGGCGTCACGGCGACCGCGCCGTTGACCGCCACCGTGTATCGCACTGTGATGACCGGGCGCGAACTGCGGACGGCGAGCGTGCAATTCGGGCAAACGATTAACCAACCGTACATTGATTTTTCGCTGTCTGACGACGGCGGAAAAATCTTTGGCGATTACACGACCAAGAACGTCAACAAATATCTCGCGATTACGATTGACAAGCGCGTGATTTCCTCGCCGATTATCAAGAGCGCGATCACCGAAGGCAAGGGCATCATCGAAGGGCAGTTCACGTTGGACGAAGCGCAACGACTCGTCGTTCAACTCAAGTACGGCGCGTTGCCGGTCGCGCTCAAAGTCGTCGAGTCGCGCGCGGTCGGTCCGACCCTGGGTCGCGATTCGGTGAACAAGAGTATCACTGCCGGCGTCATCGGCTTGGCGATTGTCGCGCTGTTCATGTTGCTGTACTATCGTCTGCCCGGTTTTCTCGCCGATCTCGCGCTGATCGTCTACGCGTTGGTCGTCTTTGCGATCTACAAGGTCGGTGTGCCAGGTCTGTTCCCGTATGTGACGCTCACCTTGCCGGGCATTGCCGGGTTTATCTTGTCCGTCGGCATGGCGGTGGACGCGAACGTGCTGATCTTTGAACGCATGAAGGAAGAACTGCGTTCGGGGCGCTCGCTCGAACTGGCTATCGAAGCCGGCTTTCAACGCGCGTGGACTTCGATTCGCGATTCGAATGTCTCGACGCTCATCACGTGCGCAATTCTATTCTGGTTCGGCGCGAGTTTCGGCGCAAGCATCGTCGCCGGTTTCGCGCTGACGCTCGCGATTGGCGTGCTCATCAGTCTGTTTACGGCGATCACGGTCACGCGCACCTTCCTGCGCCTGACGATGGACATGAACGTCACCGAGAATCACTGGTGGTTCGGCGTATAGCGAAAGTAAACCTTCCAGGTCTTCAAGACCTGGAAGGTTTTTTCATCGCGCGAGAAAAAAACGTCCCCGTCGCTTGTGACGACGGGGACGTTTTAGGAAGGAGGGAGGAGCACAATGGGCCGCACCGCCCGTTTGACTCCGCAGATAATATCGCATCGTGAGGTCGTAGTCTGGTCAAAGCATAGTCAAAGATGTGTGGCAATCATCGCAAGGCGATTTCTCGTGAATCTGCCTTGCGAAGGTTTGAAGGTATCGTTCTCTGAAAACCGATTTTTTTGTGTTCGCGCGATTCCTCGGCAGAGTGATCGGTAACCTTTGCAAGGGTGGGCTGAGTGGATCCGATTTCTTTGCCATTTTTAGGGACTTGTGCTAGAATGCGCGCCGTTCTAATGAAATCATTTCTCGTGTATTGGAGGACGTGTGCTTGACATCGTAGGAAAGCGATATTGGTATTTTGCGCTGTCGTTGTTGGTGATTATTCCCGGCTTGATCGCCATGGGCATTCACTGGGGACAAACCGGGCAACCGTTCCGTCTGGCGATTGATTTTACCGGCGGCACGTTGTTGGAACTCAAATTCGATAAACCCCAAACCTTCAACACGGATGACATCGGCAAGACCTTCGCGCAATTTGGAATCACGAGCGACGTGTCGGTTCAAACATCGGGCACTGATACGTTGATCATTCGCTCCAAGGAACTGTCGCCCGAAGCCAAAGCCAAGATCGTCGGGGCGTTGTCCGAGAAACTGGGCAAGTTCACCGAACAGCGCGCCGAATCGGTTGGTCCGGCGGTTGGCACCGAAGTGACGCAACGCGCGGCTGTCGCAGTCGCGCTCGCCGCCATGGCGATTTTGCTGTACATCACCTGGGCATTTCGCCGCGTGCCGCAGCCGTTCCGCTACGGCGTCTGCGCGATCATCGCATTGGTGCACGATGTCTTCGTCATTGTTGGCGCCATGTCCATCGCCGGCTTGATCCTGGGTTGGGAAGTGGACGCGCTGTTTCTCACCGCGACGCTCACCGTGATCGGTTTTTCGGTGCACGATACCATCGTCGTGTTCGACCGCATTCGCGAAAACATGGGACGCTTGCGCGGCATTCCGTTCGAAGAAGTCGTCAATCACAGCATTTTGCAAACACTCGACCGCTCGATCAACACCGTGTTGACGACCTTGTTCACACTGAGCGCGATCATTCTGTTCGGCGGCATCACGATTCGCCATTTTGCCGTCATCATGTTCATCGGCATTTTTAGCGGCATGTACTCGTCCATCTTCAACGCCGCGCCCTTGCTCGTCGTGTGGGAGAACCACGAGATCGGCAAATTCCTACACCGTTCCGAGGGCGGGCAGAACAAAGCCGCCGCCTAACTTGGATTCGCATTCCGCCTTCACGACAGCCACCTCGAATCGAGCGTGGCTGTTTCTTTTTGACGCTCCTGGGCGCTTGTGATAAGATACGCTCGTGCCGCCGCAAATTCACGCGCGCCCTGCGCGCCCGGAGGACAAAGCTCCCATCCTCGCGTTTTGCCAAAACACGTTTTCGTGGGGTGATTACATTTCGGAAGCGTGGGACGCTTGGCTTGCCGATACGACGAGCTGTCTCATCGTCGGCGAAGCGGATGCCCAGCCCGTGGGCATTCTGCATGTCAAGCCCATCGAAGGCGGCGTCATGTGGATGGAAGGGATGCGCGTGCATCCAGAGTTTCGTCGTCAAGGCGTGGCGTTGACGATGGATCGCGTGGGATGCGCGTGGGCGCGCGAACATGGTGGTCGCCTCGCGCGTCTGGCGACGAGCCGCAAGAATACCGTCGCGCAACACGCGATCGAGTTCCTGGGTTATCACGTCATCGCGCGATTCAACGAATGGAACGCCGACGCGTTGCCCGGCGAATGCGCGCACATTGCCGCCGCCTCCGATGCGAACTTGCTCTTGATGGCGTGGCGCGATTTTGCGCCGCGCGTCGCGGGGAATGTCCTCTTGCCCAATCGCGATTGGCGTTGGACGTACCTCACGCGCGCGCGTGTCCAAGCCGCGTTGGACGCGTACCAAGTGCGCGCGGTCAAATCGGGTTGGATGTTCTTGCACGACGAACAGGGCGATGATTGGCGCGCGCTGATCGTCCACGCGTTCATTGGCGACGCGCACGCGTTGCGCCAACTCGCGCTTGCTGCGCGCGCCGAAGCGGATCATCGCGATTACCGGCGCGTCGAAATCATCGTCGCCGACCATCCACTTTTGAACGGCGTACTCCAAGACGCCGGTTATCTTTGTGAAACTGGCATGCTGATCTACGAGAAAATTTTGTGAATGCCAACCTTCGCTAGGTTGGGCTGGGTAGATACCAATTCTGTGATCCGATATTTTCTTTTCTTGATTGTTCTTTTGCTTGCCGCGTGCGCGCCGATTACGATTCCCAGTTCGGTGCGCGAGGAAACCGTCACGGTTACGCCGCGCGCGACGGTTGCCAGCACGAACGCGACGCCCGCACCGAGCAAAACACTGTCCGCGACGCGTGTACTCGAAGCGACGCGCGCGCCGACCCGCGCGCAAACCATCGCGCCGCTCGCGTTGAATTACGAACGCAACACGCGCGCGATCGTGATCGAAGCCGATACGTTCGGCGGGGGCACGCCAATGCCGCGCGACGCGCACGTGCCGATGTTTCGATTGTTTGGCGACGGCTTGGTGGTCTTTGCCGGTGAACCTGGTTTTGCCAATGGACTCGACGCGTCCGTCCGCGTGGGACGCTTGACCGAAACGCAGATCCAAACTCTGCTCAACGATTTGAACCAGACCGGTTTTTTCGGTTTGCAAGAGTACTATGAACCGCGCGTCAAAGCGCCCGACCAGGCAACCGCGACGATCAGTGTGTATCTCGCGCGCGCGAAAACGGTGCGCGTGTACGCGCCGGATGATGCGAACACGCCCCAGCAATTCGCCGACGCGTACGCCATCATCCAACGCGCGATGCCGACCGACGCGCAATCGTTTACACCGACCGATGGTTTTCTCAGTGCGACGCTTGCCGGTTCGGCGAGCGAAATCGCGAGCGCGAATTTCGGCGAGTGGAAAGACGCCGGCGTGCGCCTGGCGGATGTCGCAGACGGCGTGACGGTCGCAGGAAATAATTTCGCGGCGATTGCCGCGCTCGTCGGCAAGACGTATCCCGGCGCGTTGTTTCGCGAAGGCGAGCGCGTGTATCGTGTGCGTTTTGCGCCGAACCTGCCACGCGCCGCGCATCTCACCGATTGGCTTGGTACGATTCTCAACGCGCCGCGCGAATTCGACGGACGCGCGTTCGAGATCGTCGGCTACTTTCGCGGTTGGAACGTCTACGGCGAAGCGCGCGGCAATCCGCCGGTCTCGCGCAGTGACTGGGTCATCGCCGATGCGAGCGGCGCGATCTATGTGACCGGCGCGCCGCCGCGCGGACTCGATCCATCCGCGCGTGTGGACGCGTGGACCGTGATTCGTCTGCGCGCGACGGTGAATTACGTACGACTCGGCACGAGCCACCTGGAGGCGCGTCGAGTGGACGTGATGCCTTTCGAGTTTTCGACGCCAACGCCGCCCAGTGTCGCGTTACCGATTGCGACCCCCGCGCCATCCGCCATCGCGACGCTCGCGCCGAGCGCGACGCCATCGCCAATTCCGCCGACGCCGATTCCAACTGTAACGCGCGTGATCCCCACGCGCACCCTGGTGCCTAGTGTGAATACATCCGACGCCGCCATTGCGATTATCAAAAAACAGTTTCCCGAAGTCGCGCACATCAAGCCCAAGAGCGCGGGCGCAATCGGCGCGAGTACGGACATCAAAGTGATCTTGCCGCGCCAGGACGCGTGGCTCATCGTGTTCTGGGAGGGCTGGGGCGATTGTCCTGCCGGATGCATCAATCATCGGTACACGTACTTTGCCGTCGAACGCGATGGGCGCGTGACCAGAGTGGGTGAGTACTCGCGGATTTACAACGCGGAGAAAAACGCGTTCGAAGAAAAGGGTTCGCCGTTGTGGGGTGTGCCCTGACAATTTTCCCTTTGCGCGCGCACGCGTCCCAGTATGCCATACGCGCGATCCTGGGATGCGCGCTGTTCGTGATGTGGTGGTCGTTCGCGTTGCCCCGCGCCGATGCCCAATCGGCGAATGTGACTGCCGATCTGCTCGCGCGGATCAATCGCGAACGTGTGGCGCGCGGACTTGCCCCGCTCGCGCTGAACGCATCGTTGACCGCCGCCGCGCAAAATCACGCGAACGATGTCGTGAATTCCGGCAAGTACGGTCACGTTGGTTCGGACGGCTCGATGGCGGCGGATCGCGCGGCGCGCGCCGGGTACGGCGCGTACAGCTGGGGCAGACGCATTGGCGAGAACTGGGCGAACTATCGCGACACGGCGACGGCGTTCGCGATGTGGATGGAGAGCGCGCCGCATCGCGGCAACATTCTGCATCCACTCTATCGCGAGCTTGGGATCGGCGTCGCGCCGACGACGATTGGCACATTTGTTTACGTGCTCGTATTCGGCGCGCAACCGAACGTGCTGCCCGTGTTTATCAACGATGGCGCGCCGCGCACAACCGATTTGAATGTGCGTCTTACGTTGACCACTGATGAGGTCGCGCCCGCCGGCGATGGTGCGAACATCGGCAAGCCGACGGAAGTACAAATTTCCAACGCGTCGAATTTTGCCGGCGCATCCTGGCAACCATTTGCATCACCGATCAAGTGGACGCTCGCTGAGGACGCAAGTACCAAAACCGTCTACGTCAAGTATCGCGATGCGAAAGGACGCACCGCAACGTCGAGCGCCTCGATCGCGTTCGGCGCGAGCAATGATGCGCCGGCGGGTCGCGCGCCTGCCGCGCAAATCGCGGCGACGAGCACGCGCGATGTGACGGCAACGCCGCGCGCGACCGCGACACTGACGCGCACTGCCACGCGAGCGCCGGCGACTTCTACGGTCACGGCAACGGCGACCATTGCACCTACCGAGACGTCATCGCCAACGCCGACCGATAGCCCAACCGAAACGGCGACATGGACGCCGATGCCAAGCCCGACGATTACGCCGTTTGTTGTCACCGCTACACCAGAATCGCGCGCGGAGACAACCGACGCGAACCAATTGCCCGACCCAGTCGCGCTCGGCGCGTTCGGCATCGGCGTGATGCTTGGCGTGCTCGCGTTGGTCAATCGGCTTGCCAATCGGATTTTGTAGAGACGTTGCACGCTCCGCGAACGTCTCTACAAAATCCGATCCAAAAGCAATCCTTTACTTCTAACAACACCTTCGCCAAAATCATAAATTCATCCGCGAATAACGCGAATGAATTAAAAAATTAGCGGAGATTCGCGTTATTTGCGGATAAAAAAACGGGTGAAAACGATTTGGCGAAGGTATTGCTAAACGATGAATAATACGCGTTACCTTGTTTTGCTGACGATCCTATGTTTGCTCACGGCGTGCAATGCCCCGCCGCTGTTTTCGTCCGCGCCGGCATCGGCGAGCGCGGACGATCACGCGACGTACGTCGTTCAAGCGGACGATACGGTCAGTCAAATCGCGGCGCGCCATTACATGACGATCGAGCAGTTGATCGCGCTCAATATCGAACTCTATCCGCAACTCGCGCGCGATCCATCGTTGCTCCAACCGGGTTGGCGTTTGCGCGTTCCCACGCCGAGCGCGGTCGCGGCGGCGCGCGCGACTGCCACCGCGTCGGGACACTCGACGAATCTCGACGAATCGGTCGCCGCAGTGGTCGCGGAAATCAACTCAGTGCGCGCGCAACGCGGTTTGCCCCTGCTGCGCGCCGACTTGACGCTCACGCGCATGGCGAATGATCGGTGCGCGGATATGGTCGCGCGCAATTATTTCAGTCACTACGATCCGCAGACCGGGCAACAACCGTTGTTGCGTTATTTGCAAGCGACCAAGTACACGTATCACACCGCTGGCGAAAATATCGCCGAAGTTAAGAACGACGCGTTCTGGGTTCCACCCTGGCTCACGGTGCTCGCGCGTTATTCGTCGTCGGAACTCGCGCATCAATTTGTGGCGAGTTGGTTGAGTAGCACGGAACATCGCGCGAATATTCTCAACGGACAATATCGGCGCACGGGTGTTGCGCTCTCGGCGACCGGCGATTCGCGCCGCGTCGTTGCCACACAACTTTTTTCGGATTAACCTTCCCACCTCACCCCTCACCCCCTTCGCCCCCTCTCCCCTCTCCTGATTAAAAGAATCAGGAGTGGGGCGCGGGGGGTGGGGGGAGTGGGGTGAGGCGTGAGGTCGCAGGAGGCGTGCTTTGAACGAAGGCATTGGACTAGCGCCGTACGTGGTTGACCTGGTGATCGAACGCACGCGCGATCATGCGCCTGCGCTTGCGGAGTTCGCCGCGCGGATCGAACCGTTCGCCGGCGAACTGCTGAGTGTGTGGGCGAACACGTACCGCCAAATCGCGCTGACCTATTCGCCGGGGCGTGAGACCGGGTCCGGCGAACTGACAGAAGAGGTCGTCCGCGCCTTTTTTACCGGCTTGCGCTATTCGAATTTGCGCGAAGCGTTCACCGCGCTCGACGACTGGGCGCGCCAACTCGCGCAATCGAGTCTGTTGTTCGACGGCGCGTTGCGTTTGAGCGCCGAGTACCAACGCACGCTCGTGCCGTTGTTGATGCGCGCGTACTCGCCCGGTCCCGAACTGCAACTCACGTTCGAGGCGCTCGACGAATTATTCAATGGCATCACGTTGCTCGTCAGTACCGCGTACATCGAAACCGGTCAAACGCGTTTGGCAGCGGGCGCGCAATATCGCGTGATCGGTCAGTTGACCGGCGGCGCGGCGCATTCGCTCAACGACGTGCTCGCGTCCATCCTGGGTCGCGCGCAATTGTTGCACGACCGCGTGCGCGACGACGACGCGCGCTACGAACTCGATGAGATTAGTCACGCGGCGACGAGCGGCGCGCAGATGATGCGGCGCTTGCAAGAATTCGCGCGCGCCGAAACACAATCCCAGTTCGTCGAGACCGACGTGAACTTGTTGTTGCGCGACGCGTCCGAGGTGACGCGCTTTATGTGGCGCGATCAAGCCGAAGTCCAGGGCTTGTTCATTGACGTCGTGCGCGATTTCGCCGACGTGCCGCCCGTGCGCGCGCAACCGATGCAACTGCGGCGCGTGTTCGTCGAACTCATCATCAACGCGATTGAAGCCCTGCCGCGCGGCGGCATGATTACGTTGCGGACGGAACGCAAAGCGAACACGGTGCTCGTTTCGATCATTGACAACGGCGAAGGTATGGCGGACGCGGTGCGGCAACGCATTTTCGATCCGTTCTTTTCGACGAAGGGTTCGCCGCATTTGGGCATGGGCTTGACGATGGCGGCGCGCACGCTCACGGATCACAACGGTATCTGGTCCATCGAGAGCGCGCCGGGACGCGGGACGACGGTCACGCTCACACTGATCGTCGCGCCGCGCGTGACGGAACCCAAAGCGGTTGCGCCCGAAGAAACTCCGCAAGTGTTGTCGGTGCTGGTGATTGACAACGAGAGCGCGGTGCGCGACATGGTGGGGCGGATGTTGTCCTCGGAAGGTCATTCGGTTGTGACGGCGGAGAGCGGTTCGGAAGGCATCGCGGAATATCGGCGCAAGAAATTCGATCTCGTGTTCACCGACCTGGGAATGCCGGGCATGTCCGGCTGGGAAGTGGCGCAGGGCATCAAGCGACTCAATCCGCAAGCGATTGTGGTGTTGATGAGCGGGTGGGCGGTGTCGCTCGATCCGCGCAAGGCGCACGAGCTGGGCGTGGATCTCATTTTGCAAAAGCCGTTCGACGTTGCCGAGGTTCTGCGCGTGATCGCGGAATCGCGCGCAGTGAGTCGCGCGATGTGAATTGATCGCGCACAAATTGGACGCGGATGAACGCGGATTTTCTTCGCGTTCATCCGCGTTTTGTTTAGAGCGAATTCTGATTCGGTTTACGATATGCGTTGCATCCAAGACCAGTCAGGTTTCTAAAAACCTGACTGGTACCTTACGAGTGAAATGTTTGCACAAAAAGCAAAGATTATTGGACGCAGATGAACGCAGATGAACGCAGATAAATTTTTTCTGCGCTTGTCTGCGCTCGTCCGCGTCCCATCCAGATTCCTTGATTGATTTCGGCTTGTCCGAGTTAGGAATTTGCTCAAAGTATCGGAAATTCCTTGTCACAAAATCGAAAACTTGTGCTATGATAACGCAAAGGCACGTTGGGTGATTTTTCAAGACCAAGCGCACTGAGAACCATTGATTAGGGAGGACGCTCATGTCTGACGCGGTGACCCAGTTCGACTATGACGTTTTCATCTCGTACAGCAGCAAGGACGCCGAGTGGGTGCGCGGCGATCTGTTGAAATGGCTCGAAGCGCACGGCTTGCGCGTGTGCATTGATTTTCGCGATTTTCGCGTTGGCGCGGTAGGCGTGACCGAAATGGAGCGCGCGGTCAGGACGAGCCGCAAGACGGTTCTCGTCCTCACACCGAATTATCTCGCGAGCGATTGGACCGCGTTCGAAAACTTGATGTTGCAAACGCTCGATCCGATCAATCGAGAACTGCGCTTGATTCCGCTCCTCAAAGAAAATTGCAAACTGCCGCCGCGCATCGGCATGCTCACGTATGTGGGTTTTGTCGCGCCGCACGATTGGAATTTTGCGTGGCAACGTCTCCTCGACGCGATCAAATCGCCGGCGCAATCATCCGCGAGTGTGCCGCCGCCCGCACCTCCCGTCGCGCCGACACCGACAACCCCGGTCAAACCGATTGAACTCTCTCTCCGTTTCACTTCCGAAAACGACACCGCGCCAATTTTTGTTTCGATGTTTCGACCGGATTTCGGCGTATCCACGAATCCGGTTTCGTTCACGCCGCCGCTCGACGACAAGCAACTCGCGGATTTGCGTTGGTATCTCGAAGATTTTTCTTTTTGGCCCTCGCAACCGGATTACGAACGCGCCGCGCGCATCGAACACGATTTGGAATCCTGGGGACGCGCGTTGCGCGACAGCGTTTTGGTTGGCAAAGACGCGCCGCGTCTCTGGCAACAATTCCTCGACACCCCAATTACCAATTCCCAATTACTAATTACTGTTGATGCTACCGACCCGCGCGTCCTGCGTTTGCCCTGGGAATTGTTCGCGGACGAAGGCGGACATATTTTCGCGCGCGGGATTGGCGTGCGCCGACGTTTGCAAAACGCGACCACCGTTGCGCCCGCGCAAACGTTTGAATTGCCGGTGCGAATCCTCATCGTTACTGCGCGCCCGGACGATGCCGGGTTTATTGATCCGCGCAGTGAAACGATTCCGCTCCTCAACGCGCTCGACGAACTCGGCGACCAGGTCGCGGTCGAGTTTCTCGATTCGCCCACGCTCTCCGCGCTCGATGCGCGTTTGCGCGATCGGCACAAATCGCGCGTGCACGTCGTCCATTTCGACGGACACGGTGTGTACGACCAGACCATCGGCTTGGGCTATTTGTTGTTCGAGGACGACGCGCACAAATCGGACCGCGTGGATGCGAACCGGCTCGGCACGTTGTTGTTCAACTGCGGCGTGCCGCTCATCGCGTTGAACGCATGCCAGAGCGCGGCGCAAAAAGACGCGAACCCGTACGCGAGCGTCGCGGCGCGGCTCATTCGCGCGGTCGTCGGCAATGTGCTGGCGATGAATTATTCCGTGCTTGTCGTCGCGGCGCAAAAATTCGTCGGCGCGTTTTACGGCGGCTTGGTGGACGGCTTGACGATTGGGCAAGCGGTGGACACGGGGCGGCGCGCGTTGCTCGCGGACGAAAATCGTCACACGTTGATTCGCACGAACGCGCGCGGCGACCAAATCGAAGTGACGACGCATTTGCGCGATTGGTTTCTTCCGGCGTTGTATCAGCAATCGGTTGACCCGGTGGTGTTTGACCCCCACCCAACACCCACCCCCATGGCCAGGGGGAGGGTCCGGGCGGGGGTGAGGTTACCCGCCGCGTTGCCTCCCGAACCCTTGCACAAATTTCACGGTCGCGCGCGCGAATTGCTCGCGATTGAACGCGCGTTTGCGACGCATCGCATCGTCGTTCTGCACGGCTTTGGCGGCATCGGCAAGACGACGCTCGCGGCAGAAGCCGGGCGATGGTTCACGCGCACCGGGCGATTCCCCGGCGGCGCGGCGTTCGTTTCGTTCGAGGGCGGCGGCTCGCTCGCGCAGTTGTGTTCCTGGGTCGGACAAACGCTCACGCGCGATCCGAATTTCGTCATCGGCGATGGCGACCCGGTGCAACGCATCGCCGCGCTAATGCAGGGCGGGGAGATCCCGCCCCTACTGATCATTCTCGACAATTTTGAATCGGTGCTGGGGCGCGAGCCGTTGATGCCGGCGGATGAATTGAGCGCGGTGTTGGATGCGGTGTGGCAATGGGTG
>JACRBM010000077.1 GCA_016219275.1 Chloroflexota bacterium | reverse complement strand
TCGCTTTGTCATCCTGAGCGAAGCGAAGGATCGCTCAAGCAACTGGCGAGATTCTTCGTCGCTTGTTTGAATTCACTTGGTTGCGTGTTTTCAAGAGCCGCTCCTCAGAATGACAAAAAGTGAGTTTTGCGGTATTGCGAAAAAACCATCCTCCGCCCTTTTCAACATGCTCTTCAATCGTCTCTTCAGCCATTCGCTTCTCCTTCATGTATCACACCTCACGCATCCCTCATCACCTGCTCGCCGCGCCGTTCTCACCATTTTCTCGCGCACGTTGTTCTATGCTATAATATCGCCGAGGGAAAACGATGAGAAGCAAGCGTGTTCATCCAAACGGTGATCGCCGTCGCGTGCCAGTGCGCCAAGTTCGCGCCGTCGTCAAACAAATCGCCGCGCTATTCAATCCCGAAAAAATTATCCTGTTCGGTTCGTACGCCTACGGCAAGCCGAAACCAGAGAGCGATGTAGATTTGCTCGTCGTGATGGACACGTCACTGCGTAACAGCGTCCAAGCCGCGCAAATCGTGCGCGCGTTGGACTATCACTTTGGGATGGACTTAATTGTTCGTCGCCCTCAACAAATCGCTGAACGCATCGCTCTGGGTGATTCCTTCTTGCGCGAAATCACCGAAAAAGGCAAGGTGGTTTATGCACACGCTAACTAGCGAATGGATTGCTAAAGCCGAAGCCGATTGGCGCGTTGCCAGTCGGGAAATGCGTGTTCAGCGCGGCGCAAGCTACGACGCGGTGTGTTTCCATTGCCAACAATGCGCCGAAAATATCTCAAGGCATTTCTGCAAGAGCAAGGACATCCGATTCCAAAAATTCACGATCTAAATCAGTTGCTCGAATATTGCCTTGCATACGACGGCACATTTGAAATGCACCGCGATTTGCTCAAAGACCTCACGCGGTTTGCCTTCGAGTTTCGTTATCCCGGCGAATCCGCCACGAAGGAAGATGCACCCACTGCATTACGCGAACTCAAAACTTTTCGTGCGTTCGTGCGTGCAAAATTCGAGTAATCCTTTCTCCTTCACGCATCACGCCCCGCGCCTCACACTCATTCTCCATTCGCCATCCCCGCCGACTCGCGAATTTTGAATTTCGAATTTGGAATTTCGACCTCGCTCCCATCCAGAAACATCATCTCGCGCGCAAACTGTTCTTGATCGCGCAGTTGCAAATCGTAAATCTGTTTGTACAACCCGCCCTGCTCCAACAATTCCGTGTGCCTGCCGCGCTGAACGATCCGCCCGCCATCGAGCACGAAAATCTGATCCGCGCGCTTGACCGTCGAGAGCCGTTGCGCGATGACGAACGTCGTGCGGTTCTTCATCAACTCGGACAACGCCTGCTGAATGAGGTACTCGGTCTGCGTGTCCACCGACGAAGTCGAATCGTCGAGAATCAGGACACGCGGATTCATCAGCAACGCGCGCGCAATCGCGATGCGCTGGCGTTGCCCGCCCGACAGCGTGACGCCGCGCTCGCCCACAATCGTCTCGTACCCCTTCGCAAACCCGGTGATGAAATCGTGTGCGCGCGCCGCCTGCGCCGCCGCGATCACGTCGTCCTCGCTCGCGTCGAGTCGCCCGTACGCAATGTTATCGCGAATCGAAGACGAGAACAACAACGACGTTTGCAGAACGATGCCGATCTGCGAACGGAGCGATTTCAATTCCAGCGTCTTGATATCGAGACCATCCACGCGAACAGCACCGCTCGTCGCATCGTAGAAACGCGGGATCAGATTGACGAGCGTCGTCTTGCCGCTGCCCGTCGGACCGATCAACGCGATGATCTGATTCGGTTGCGCCTCGAACGACACGTCGGTGAGTGCGTCGCGCGTGCCGCGATACGAGAACGTCACCGCGTCGAACGTCACGCGACCGGTGAGTGTTGGCGCGGCAATCGCGTTCGCCGGCGATTTGATCTCCTCGTCCACGTCGAGCACTTCAAACAAACGTTGCCCGCCCGCAATCGCTTCGCCCGCCGAGTTGACGACAAATCCCAGGTCTTGCACGGGGAGCGCGAGGAGCACCAGGTAAGCGTTGAACGCGACGAGTTCGCCAATCGTCAACTCGCCGGCGATGACCATTTGTCCGCCGAACCACAAAATCAGCGCGGTCGGGAACATGATCAGGATCATCATCGTGGGCATGTAAAAGCCCCAGGTGCTCATCAAGTGAACCTGGGCATCGTACCACCGCTGATTCGCCTTACTGAATTTGTGCTTCTCGAATTCTTCACGCGCGAAGGCGCGCACGACCTGTGCGCCGGTCAAGTTTTCTTGCAACGTAGATGAAAGCTCGCCGACCGATTGATCCACGCGCAAAAACATCGGTCCCACCATGCGACCGAGGTGAACGGTAACGAATGTCAAAATCAAAATCGGCGTGAGTCCAATCAGCGTCAACGTCACACTGCTTTGAACTAACAGAATGAGAATGCCGGCGAGAAGCAGGAGAATGTGCACCAGTTCGACCGCGCCCTGTCCGACAAAACGCGACAGCGAACTAATGTCCTCGGTGCACCGGCTCATCAGTTGCCCGGTTTGCGCCGAGTCGTGATAACTGAACGAGAGCCGCTGAATCTTGTCGTACATCGCGTTGCGAAAATCATAGCCGGTGCGATTGATCAGCCACTCGGCGGTGTAGCGGCGCGCAAAACTCAACAGCGCGCGCAGAAACCCCACGCCGACAATCAGCCATGCAACTTGAACGAGCGCGTCGGGATTGTTCTGCGCCAACCCTTCATCAATCGCGCGGCGAATCAACGACGGCGCGACGAGCGAGGTCGCGGTGACGCCCAAGACGAGCAGGACTAGCCCGGCAAGTTGCCAACGGTACCGATTGAGTGATTTGAGCAGACGAAAGAGGATACGCATGGTTGACCCAGGTCGCGGTGAATTATCCGCAACGCGGTCAACAATTTTAGCACAAGATGCGTTTTAAGAAAAGTGTGGCGCGAGTCGGGTGTGCGTCAAATTTTTGGACACTCAACCTTGCGAAGGTTTTGACGACAAATCAAATATGATTGCCGTTCAACCTTCGCAAGGTTCTTTCACCACCCAAAAACTTGACGCACACCCGCGAGTCAAACCTCCACCCCAGCCCTCCCCCGTTCGGCACCCTCTCCACCTCCCCCCGCTTTCGCAGGGGGAGAGCCGAACGGGGAGGGCTGGGGTGGGGATCCACTACCTTTTCAAATGCTTGTCGAAAAAATCCGCGAGCGTCTTGGACAACTCGGCGCGCGTCGGGTTGATCGCACCGCCGGTTGGTGCGAAACCGTGACCGCCATTTTTAACGAT